>DGOU01000143.1:6996-11662 GCA_002390165.1 Lutibacter sp. UBA4458 | reverse complement strand
CAAAATGATATTACAATTATAGATGATAGCGAAAATAATTCTATAACCATTAACACTTCAAATTTAGGAATTGGAGATTATGAATTTGTTATGGATGAAATATCTGGGTTTTATCAAGATGAACCTATTTTTACCAATGTTAGTCCAGGAATTCATACCATTTATATTCAGGATAAAAATAATTGTGGCATTGCACCAATAGATGTTTCTGTTATTGGTTATCCTAAATTCTTTACACCAAATAACGATGGCATAAATGATACTTGGAAAGTTTTAGGAGTTGATAAAAATTTTTATGTTAATTCCCATATCTATATTTTTGATAGATTCGGAAAATTAATCATTCAAATTGATCCAAAAAGTGAAGGGTGGAATGGTATTTTTAATGGTCAATATTTACCAGCATCCGACTATTGGTTTTCCGTTGAACTCATAGATAAAACTGGAAATACAAAAATTAGAAAAGGGCATTTTAGTTTAATTAGACGGTAATTTCTATAATATTTCAACTATTTTATAGTTATAATTTATTATAAATAAGAGATTTATAGTATATTTAACCTAGATACATCCCTTATTACTATGAAAAGAATTGCATTTTTTTTGATAATTCTTTTACCATTTTTGGCTTTTTCTCAAAACGAAGCAGCTATTTGGTATTTTGGTCAAAATGCAGGATTAGATTTTAATTCAGGGGTACCCGCAGTTTTAACGGATGGCCAACTAAACACTTTTGAAGGTTGTGCTTCTATTAGTAATTCTACAGGAAATTTACTTTTTTATACGGATGGCGTTACTGTTTTTAACAAATCACATAATGTAATGCAGAATGGAAATGGCTTAAGCGGCAATTCTTCAAGTACTCAATCTGCTATAATTATACCCAAACCAAATAATATTAATTTATATTACATTTTTACAGTAGATCAAAACGTAAATGGAACTAGTTCTGGAAAAGGGATTAACTATTCTATAGTAGATATGACTTTAAATGGAGGTTTAGGAGCAATAACCACAAAAAATGTAAATATTTTACCTTGGGCCTTTGAAAAAATTACTGCAACTAAACATGCAAATAATAATTCAATTTGGTTAATTACTTTTAGAACAAATCAGTTTTACGCATGGGAAATAGATGCTACTGGTATTAATTCTCCAATAACATCAAACGTTGGAATTAATACAAATAGTTCTATTGGCTATCTTAAAGCATCACCAAATAGTTCAAAAATTGCTTGCGCAAATTATGGAATTGTGCCAAGTATAATGTTATATGATTTTAATAATTCTAATGGAATTGTAAGTAATGAAACAACTTTAATTTTAGATGAAAATGATGATGTTCCTTATGGTGTTGAGTTTTCCCCTTCAAGCAATATGTTATATGTTTTATCCGATAAATTAACGGGAATAGGTCGTGTACTTCCAAGTAAAATAGTACAATACGACATGCAAAGTGCAAATATTTCAAATAGTCGAACTCTAATAAATACATCAACTAAATATTACCGAGGAGCTCTTCAATTAGCAATTGACGGTAAAATATACAGAGCCCAATCGTTATCTCAAGGTTTAACCCAAGTTGGATCCAATTTTTTAGGTGTAATTAATAATCCAAATACAATTGGTTTAGCATCTAATTATGTTGAAGATGCCATAAATATAAGCAATGGAGATACAAATAGAAAAGCTGTTGAAGGCTTACCTCCATTTATAACTTCTACTTTTGTTGATCCTGACATAACTGCAAATGATGTTTGTTTTGGTATTGCTACTCAGTTTAATTTTAATTCTTCTTCTCCTCCAACAACCATTACCTGGAATTTTGGCGATTCTACTTCTGGATTAGATAATACTTCAACTCTTGAAAACCCAACACATATTTTTACTTCCCCAGGTGTTTTTACTGTAACTGCCACAGGAACTATTGGAGCAAATCCTTTTAATTTAAATTTAGATGTAACTATTTATAACTTACCTGTAGTAACTTCACCAATTACCCTAACAAAATGTGATGATAATTTAGATGGCTTAGAAAATTTTAATTTAAATGATGCACCTACATTAATTTCATCTGAAAGTCCATTACCTACTTTTACCTATTTTTTAACGGAAACTGAGGCTATTTCTAATATAAATCCAATAGCCAATCCAACTGTATTCTCAAATAGTACACAAGCTACTGTATGGGCAAGAGTTGAAAATGCTACGGGCTGTTTTGAAACTGCACAAATAGATTTAGAAGTAATTTCAATAGATATTCCTTCTTCTTTTGTTCTAAATTATTATGAATGTGATAATGATATAGATGGTAATGACTCTAATGGGTTTACAACTTTTGATTTTAGTTCCGCAACCAATCAAGTTTTAAATGCATTGCTACCAGAAACAAATTTAGCAGTTAATTACTACGAAACTATTGCAGATGCTACTGCTGAAACAAATGCTATTAATGCAACTAACTATAAAAATATTACAGCAATTACCCAGCAAATTGTTGTGAGAGTGGATAAAACTACCAATACTTGTTTTGGATTAGGCTTTCATATTACCTTAAATGTTAATCCAGCTCCTATTTTTAACTTACCAACGGACACAACCTTATGTATTAACTCAAATTCAACCATTAAGGTAGAAAATCCTTTAGATACTTATAATTATGTATGGACGGATGAAACAGGTGTTAACATTGGTTTTTCTGAAGAAATAAAAATATCTTCAACAGGTATTTACACAGTAACCGCCACAGATACAAATAGTAATAATTGTTCAACTTCTAAAAGTATTCAAGTAAATGAAGTTGTAGTTCAACCATTGCTGAATTTCGATCAAAATAACATTGACGTAATAGATAATTCATCAAATAATTCCATAACCATAAATACTAATAATTTACCTGTTAGCTCTTACGAATTTGCGATGGATAATGGGGAGTTCCAAATCAATAACATTTTTCAAAATGTAACAGGCGGCTTGCATTCTGTTAAAATTAAAGATATTGATAATTGTTTAGAAGCAAGTGTTCAAGTTTCCCTAATTTCAATTCCAAACTTTTTTACACCAAATAATGATGGAGCAAATGATACATGGCAAGTTACAGGTATTGAAAATCAACCGAATTCAAAAATATATGTTTTTGATAGATTTGGTAAATTAATTGCCATTTTAAATCCATTAGGTAATGGCTGGAACGGTTTGTACAAAGGGAATCCTTTACCTTCAACGGATTATTGGTATAAAGTTGAATTAGAGGATGGCAGATTGCTTTTAGGTCATTTTAGTTTAATTAGAAAGTAATTAAAAGTAATTTAACTTATTTTTGCAAAATGCAATTTAAGTTAGAATCCAAATTTAAACCAACTGGTGATCAGCCAGAAGCCATTAAACAGTTAGTTAGTGGTATTAATTCTAATGAAAAACACCAAACTTTGCTTGGTGTTACAGGTTCAGGAAAAACATTTACGGTTGCAAATGTCATTAAAGAAGTTGAAAAACCAACGCTTGTATTAGCGCATAATAAAACATTAGCTGCACAATTATATTCAGAATTTAAACAGTTTTTCCCAAATAATTCCGTAGAATATTTTGTTTCTTATTACGATTATTATCAACCCGAAGCTTATTTACCAACAACTGGAACTTATATTGAAAAAGATTTATCTATAAATGAAGATATTGAAAGACTAAGAATAAGTGCCTCATCTGCTTTACTTTCAGGCAGAAGAGATGTAATAGTTGTAGCCTCAGTTTCTTGTATTTATGGAATTGGTAATCCGGTTGAATTTAAAAAAAATGTAATTTCTATAAATAAAAATCAGCAAATTTCTAGAACTAAATTTTTACATCAATTGGTTGCTAGTTTGTATTCTAGAACAGAAACCGAATTAAGTAGTGGTACTTTTAAAGTTAAGGGTGATATTATTACAGTTTATCCTTCTTATGGAGAACACGCTTACCGAATTCATTTTTTTGGAGATGAAATTGAAGAAATGGAAAGTTATGATGTGGAAAAAAATATAGTAGTCGAGAAATTTGAAAATCTTAAAATCTATCCAGCCAATTTATTTGTAACCTCGCCCGATGTCTTACAAAATGCAATCAAAAACATTCAAGATGATTTGGTTAGTCAATTTGATTATTTCAAAGAAATAGGAAAGCATTTAGAAGCAAAACGACTTAAAGAACGCACCGAATTCGATTTAGAAATGATTCGTGAATTAGGGTATTGTAGTGGTATTGAGAATTATTCGAGATATTTAGATCAGCGTTTACCCGGAACAAGACCTTTCTGCTTACTAGATTATTTTCCTAATGATTTTTTAATGGTAATTGATGAAAGTCATGTAACTATCCCTCAAGTTCACGCAATGTACGGAGGAGACAGATCTAGAAAAGAAAACCTAGTTGCTTATGGATTTAGATTACCAGCGGCAATGGATAATCGCCCTTTAAAATTTGACGAGTTTGAAGAAATTCAAAATCAAGTTATTTATGTAAGTGCAACTCCTGCGGATTATGAATTACAAAAAACAGAAGGTGTTTTTGTAGAACAGGTTATTAGACCAACAGGTTTATTAGATCCTGAAATTGAAGTGAGGCCAAGTATAAATCAAATTGATGATTTAATTGAAGAAATTCAAGTTAGAGTAGAAAAAGATGAACGAAC
>DGOU01000143.1:6695-6942 GCA_002390165.1 Lutibacter sp. UBA4458 | reverse complement strand
GGTGTAGATATATTCATTCGGACGTAGATACTTTAGAACGAGTTGAAATTATGAATGATTTACGTAAAGGTTTGTTTGATGTTTTAATCGGCGTTAATCTTTTACGTGAAGGTTTAGATTTACCTGAGGTTTCACTCGTAGCTATTTTAGATGCGGATAAAGAAGGTTTTTTACGATCGCATCGTTCGCTTACACAAACCATTGGTAGAGCTGCTAGAAATGTAGAAGGAAAAGCAATTATGTATGC
>DGOU01000143.1:1891-6605 GCA_002390165.1 Lutibacter sp. UBA4458 | reverse complement strand
AAGATTTAACCTACCTCTCAAAATCAGAGATTGATAAACGAATTCGAGAAAAACGTAAACTAATGGAAACCGCTGCTAAAGCACTTGATTTTATGGCTGCTGCAAAATTGCGTGATGAAATTAAAATTTTAAAAGAAAACGTATAAAAAAAGCCTCGCAATGCGAAGCTTCATTTTTAAATTGTAAATCTAAATTCTTAATTCTAGTTAATTTCCTTTTTTATAATCGGCTAAAAATTTAGCTAAACCATTATCGGTTAAAGGGTGTTTTAATAAACCTTTAATTGCGCTTAAAGGTCCTGTCATTACATCGGATCTTAATTTAGCACAATCAATAATATGCATAGTATGACGAACAGATGCCGCTAAAATTTGAGTTTCAAAACCATAATTATCATAAATTAATCTAATTTCAGAAATAAGATTAAGTCCATCGGTTGAAATATCATCTAATCTTCCAATAAATGGAGAAACATAGGTAGCACCTGCTTTAGCAGCTAACAATGCCTGACCAGCAGAAAAAACCAAAGTCATATTTGTTTTTATACCTTTATCAGAAAAATATTTACACGCTTTTACGCCATCTGCAATCATTGGTAATTTAACAACAATTTGAGGATTTAATGCTGCTAATTCTTCACCTTGTGCAATCATACCATCAAAATCTGTTGCTATAACTTCCGCACTAACATCTCCTTCAACAATATTACAAATAGCTTTATAATGATTTAAAATATTATCCGCTCCTGTAATTCCTTCTTTTGCCATTAAAGATGGGTTGGTAGTTACACCATCTAAAATACCTAAAGCTTGTGCTTCTTTAATTTGGTCTAAGTTAGCAGTATCAATAAAAAATTTCATTTAGTTGTGTTTTTAATTATTTTAAATTTTTGACAAAAGTACGTATTTGATTACAATTTATAATGATTCATTAATAATTTTTCGTACATAATATCTGGTAAAATTCGTTTTAAAACTATAGAGAATTTTTGCATAAAATCACCAACTTTATAATGAATTTTTGGCTTTTCCATTCCTATAATTTTATAAATTGCTTTAGCCATTTCTATCGGATTACTTCCTCCACTAACATGTTCATTCATTAAATCTAAATTCTCTTGATATACTTTTTTATACGCAGAACTTTCAAAAACTGGCGTATGATATCTTCCTGAAGCAATGTTTGTAGCAAAATCTCCAGGAGCAACGTTGGTAACTTTAATTCCAAAGTTTTTAACTTCCATGCTTACCGCTTCTGTTACTAACTCTAAAGCTCCTTTTGTAGCAGAATAAATTCCTCTAAAAGGTAAACCCATATAACCAGCAATGGAAGTCACATTAATAATCAATCCACTTTTTTGATTACGCATATGTGGTAATACTGCTTTCATTACGTCAATTGCTCCAAAAAAATTAGTTTCAAACACTTTTCGCATTTCATCTGTTGGCGTATCTTCAATTGGACCAGTAATTCCCATTCCTGCATTATTAATTAGCACATCTATTTTTCCTTCATCTTTTATAACCTTTTTTACAGCATTATTAATACTATCTAATTTAGTTACATCTAATGCAATTAATTTAAATGGGTGGTTTGTAATTTTTGATGGATTACGACTGGTGCCGTAAACTATAAAACCTTTTTGAGTTAAAAATTCACCTACCGATTTACCAATTCCTGAAGAACCTCCGGTTATTATTACAACTTTAGACATGGATTACAAAAAAATTAAATGATTGAAAATTCAAAAAACAATTCAAAAGTACACTTTTTGTGAAAGGAAATTTAAAAAAAGCGCATAAAAAAAGGCAAGCTACCTACATCACACCGCTACAACCTAATACCTTTGCTGCGTTCCCGCCCTGGAGGATTCAAAGGGAGCTGGTTGTGTAGGACTTGCCCGGCTGCAAATTTAAAACCTTTTTTTAGTTTAACAAGCCAAAATTTTAATATTTTTTTGTAACATTTTTAAGCATCTGTTTACTAATATTTTATTGCATATAAATAGCAATAAATTTATAAAACCATTTAAATTGAAGGCTATTTACTATATTTGTTAAACTTAATTTTAATCAAAAATCATGGAAAACAAAAAAACTTCAGCCAAACAAATTATGATAAACTATGGTTTGTTACTTGCCTTTGTAGGAATAGTAATAAGCCTAATTAACTTTTCATTCGGAAACGTTTATAAACCACATTGGTCTGTTCAAGTAATAAGCACAATAGCAATTGTTGTTTTAGTAGTTCTTGGAATTAAAAAATTCAAAGAAAGTAATGAAGGATTATTAAAACTTGGAGAAGCTATTAAAATTGGATTAGGTATTACTTTTATTGCCGCAATAATTTCAATTATATACTTTTATTTATTCGCTAATTTTATTGAACCAAATTTTTTACATAACATTATAGAAGTTAATCGTCAAAATTTGATTGATAAAATGCCAGATGTTTCAGATGAAATGTTAACTAAACAGGCCGAAATGACACAAAAATATTTTTATGTTTTCACATTCGGAGGCATTATTTTCTTTAACTTATTTTTAGGTTTTATTATTTCATTAATTTCAGGTTTGATTATGAAAAAAACCGATGAAGAAATTACAAGTATTTAAAAAAACAATATTCTAAATGGATATATCTATAGTAATTCCATTACTTAACGAAGAAGAATCTTTAAATGAATTATACGATTGGATTGTAAAAGTTATGCAATCCAATCGTTATTCTTATGAAATCCTTTTTATAGATGATGGTAGCACCGATAACTCTTGGAATGTTATTGAAAAGCTTTCGTTAAAAGATAATCATGTAAAAGGGTTACGTTTTCAAAAAAACTATGGAAAATCTCAAGCTTTAAATGCTGGATTTAAGGAGGTTTTAGGAGATGTGGTAATTACCATGGATGCTGATTTACAGGATAGTCCAGACGAAATTCCTGAATTATTTAATTTAATTAAAAAAGAAAATTTCGATTTAATTTCTGGCTGGAAAAAAAAGCGCTACGATTCTAAAATTCGAAAAAACATACCTTCAAAATTGTTTAATGCTGCTGCTCGTAAAACTTCAGGTTTAAAATTACACGATTTTAATTGTGGCTTAAAAGCTTATAAAAATACCGTTGTAAAAAATATTGATGTTAGAGGCGAAATGCATCGCTACATTCCAGTTTTAGCAAAAAATGCTGGGTTTACAAATATTGACGAGAAAATAGTAGTGCATCAAGCTAGAAAATACGGAGTAACTAAATTTGGCATAGATCGTTTTATCAATGGTTTTCTAGATTTAATTACTATTTGGTTTTTGTCTAAATTTGGAAAAAGACCCATGCATTTATTCGGTTTACTAGGCACTTTAATGTTTATTATTGGTTTTGGTTTCGCCTTTTACTTAGGTGTAGATAAATTATTTTTTCACACAACAAGCAGATTAATAACTGAACGACCAGAATTTTATCTTGCCTTAGCAACTATGATTATTGGAACACAATTATTTTTAGCAGGTTTTTTAGGTGAAATTATTTTACGTACTAAATCCGACACAAAACGTTATCAAATTTCAACCAAAATAAATTGCTAACAAACTTACTATAAAATACTATTTAATGGTATTTTTGTAAAAAAATTAATAAGCTTATTATGAATACCATATTAGAAAAAGCCAAACTATGGCTATCCGACACATTTGATGCTGCTACTCAAAAAGAAATTCAAAACCTTATAACAAATAATCCTGAAAAATTAACAGAGCGGTTTTATAAAAATTTAGAATTTGGTACTGGCGGAATGCGTGGTATTATGGGAGCAGGAACAAACCGAATTAACAAATATACATTAGGAAAAGCTACTCAAGGACTTGCAAATTACATAAAACAATCCTTCCCAAATAAGCCTTTAAGTGTTGCAATTGCCTACGATTGTAGACATAATAGTAACACTTTTGCAAAAATTGTTGCAGATGTACTTTCAGCTAACAACATTAAAGTATTTTTATTTGATGATATGCGACCAACACCTGAATTATCATTTGCAGTTAGGCATTTAAATTGTAATGCTGGTATTGTTTTAACAGCTTCTCACAATCCACCAGAATATAATGGTTATAAAGTTTATTGGAATGATGGCGGACAAATTGTGCCACCAGATGATGCCAATATAATAAACGAAGTAAATAGCTTAGATTTTTCTGAAATTAATTTTAATGCCAACGAAAACTTAATTGAATATGTTGGTAAAAAAATTGATAATGTATTTATAAAAGATTCTGTTAAATATGGCACTTTTAATGCAAAAGGAAGAGAAAATTTAAAAATTGTGTACACTTCTTTACACGGAACTTCAATAAAATTAATTCCTGATGCATTATCCGCTGGTGGATTTACCGATGTTAATATTGTTGAAGAACAACGAGTGCCAAATGGCGATTTTCCAACCGTAGCTTCACCAAATCCTGAAGAACCTGCTGCTTTAAAAATGGCAACAGATTTAGCGGAAAAAATAAATGCTGATATTGTTATTGGAACAGACCCAGATAGTGATAGAATTGGCATTGCAGTTAGAAATTTAGATGAAAAAATAGTGCTTTTAAATGGTAACCAAACCATGAGCGTTATGACCGATTTTTTAATTAAAAATTGGGAAAAACAAGGTAAAATTACAGGTAAACAATTTATTGGATCTACCATTGTATCTACTAACCTTGTTAACGAAATTGC
>DGOU01000143.1:211-1859 GCA_002390165.1 Lutibacter sp. UBA4458 | reverse complement strand
AAAATGATACGTGATGCAGAAGGTAAACAAGAATTTATTGGCGGTGGTGAAGAAAGTTTTGGATATATGGTTGGTGATTTTGTACGTGATAAAGATGCAGTAACTGCTACCCTACTTGCTTGTGAGGCTGCAGCAACAGCAAAATCCAACGGAAGTTCATTTTATAAAGAATTGCTACAATTATATGTAAATCATAATTTTTATAAAGAACATTTAATTGCCATTGTAAAAAAAGGAATGGATGGTGCAGAAAAAATTAGTAAAATGATGGTAGAACTACGTGAAAATCCAGTATTGGAAATTGACGGTGAAAAAGTTAAGTATTTATTTGATTATCAAAAATCTACAAAAACTGATTTACTAACAAGTAAAGTAGAACCTATAACCATTGAAAAATCAAATGTTCTAATTTATGAAACTGTAAACGGAACTAAAGTTGCAGCTAGACCAAGCGGAACAGAACCAAAAATAAAATTCTATTTTAGTGTAAATACACCTTTAGATTCCATTGAAAATGCAAAAAAAGTGGAAGCAAAACTAGATGCTAAAATTCAACGAATTATAAAAGAAATGAAATTGGCTTAATGAATTATTTTAGGAAAATTATAAAATACGCTAAACCATACACAAATTTTGCTTGGCTAAATATTCTGTTTAATATTTTATATGCCATTTTTAATGTATTAACTATTGTTGCTTTTATTCCTGTTTTAAATATTTTATTTAAACAGGAAAATAAAATTGAAGCTGCGCCTATTTATAAAGGGATTTTTTCTTTAGGCAAGTATGCTCAAGACAGTTTTTACTATTTTATTTCTCAAAAAATTGAAAATGAAGGTGTTATTAATACCTTAGTTTTTGTGTGTTTGTTAACCTTATTTTTATTTTTCTTTAAAAACTTTTTTAGATATTTAGCATCTTTTGTACTGTCCTTTTTACGAAATGGCGTAGTTAAAGATTTACGAGATAGCATTTATCAAAAAATAATTGAATTACCAATAGCTTATTTTTCTGAAAAAAAGAAAGGAGATATTATTGCTCGAATGACATCGGATGTTCAAGAAATTGAAAATTCGTTTTTAACCTCATTAGAAGCGGTAGTACGCGAGCCTTTAACTATTGTTATTTCGTTAACCATTATGTTAGTTATAAGTATAAAACTAACCTTATTTGTATTTATTTTATTACCCATTTCTGGATTTATAATTTCATCTATAAGTAAAAAATTAAAAGCTCAATCGCTTAAAGCACAACAGGAAACAGGTAATTTTTTGTCATTTATTGAAGAAACTTTAACAGGTTTACGAGTTATAAAAGGATTTAATGCTGAAGATAAAATTAAAACAAAGTTCAATAATTCAACTAATAATTTTAGAATATTAATGAATAGTGTTTTGCAACGGAAAACACTTGCTTCTCCAATGAGCGAATTTTTAGGATCCGCTACAATTATTTCGATATTATGGTATGGTGGAAAATTAGTTTTAGGAGATCACAGCCCTTTACGTCCCGAACAATTTTTAACCTATATTGGTTTATTCTATTTAATATTAAATCCAGTAAAAGCTTTAACTACAGCATTTTACAA
Organism: Lutibacter sp. UBA4458; assembly: GCA_002390165.1. Taxonomy (GTDB): domain Bacteria; phylum Bacteroidota; class Bacteroidia; order Flavobacteriales; family Flavobacteriaceae; genus Lutibacter. Next base: position 271 of record DGOU01000143.1, on the reverse strand, counting down.
CATTCAAAAAGGTAATGCTTCAGCAGAACGAATTTTAGAAGTTTTAGAGATTAAAAATAC
>DGOU01000143.1:0-140 GCA_002390165.1 Lutibacter sp. UBA4458 | reverse complement strand
CAATCTGGTAGTGGAAAATCTACTTTAGCAAATTTAATTACACGTTTTTACGATGTAAACAAAGGAAGTGTAAAAATTGATGGAAAAGATATTAAAGATATTTCTCAAAAATCATTACGAGGATTAATGGGAATTGTTAC
>DGOU01000101.1 GCA_002390165.1 Lutibacter sp. UBA4458 | reverse complement strand
TTATTTTAATGTTCCAGTTTGTTTGGATAGGCATTATTTTAGAATGGATTTTCAGCAAAATAAAACCTGCACCTATAACTATATTGTCCACCATACTAATCTTAATAGGGATCTTTTTTGCTTCCAATTTTGTAAACGGAGACATACAGGGACTGCCAATTAAAGGATTTATTTTTGGAATTCTCTCCGCATTTACTTATGCAGGATTTATTTTTTGTAGTGGAAAGGTCGCTGTAAGTGTGGACCCCTGGACGCGTGGCTCTTTAATGGTGACAGGTTCAACCATTTTAGTGTTCATTGTATTCATGCTAGACATTCCAACTGTACTTCCATTAGAGAAAAACTTGCTGATGACTGCCGCTGGTGTTTCGTTATTCGGAGCAGTCTTACCTCCATTATTTTTCGCTGCTGGTGCACCCTTGGTTTCAGGGGGAATCGCAAACATATTAACATCAATTGAATTACCTGTCGCAATTCTTTCTGCTAGCCTTATTTTGTCAGAAGTAGTAAACCCTTTGCAGTGGATTGGCATAGCTATTATACTAGTTGCTATCGCTTTTAATGAATTCAGTAGTAAACTTTTCCGGGCTAGGAAACATTACTTGTAGTCTTTTATTTGTCTATAGGCAGGGTAAAACTTTTTGCTAATCTAAGACTATAATCGATCTCGAACTTCATCGAGATCGATTATAGTCTTTTTTAGGTTGATATAACACAATTCTCTAGTATATTTATATAGATTTATTAAGTTATTGCTCCTGAAGAGGCAGTCGCTTGATCAGCCTTTACACAATCAATTGCCACCACTAGTGCAATTACAATAGACTCCATCTCCTCATTCATAATTTGAACCTTGTAGCTATCGCCCCATGTGAACCACTCCTTATTCACACTACCTATAACTACGCCGTGTTGTAAGACTTGGAAATTCATATCCCACCAATTACCATTCACCTCTAGATCTGCGGCATCGATTGTATAACGTGCTTTAAAGAAAGAAAACTCCTTCGTAATTGTTAATACTTCTCGACCTTTTACCTCAACAAAAAATTTCGGTAAAAAGCTAAATACCTTTTTTGTAATAAGGGCTACTTCATCTCTTGTTGTATTCATAATAGAGAAAGTCTTTGGAATTTGCATAAAACTGCCTTCCACATAATAGACATCCTTCTCTTGCTGATCCTTTACAGTAAATTTCCCACTTAGACTAAGTACCTTCTGCTTTATATAAAATTCCTTCATAATACGCCTCCTTCGAATTAACACAGCACAGAGATTTCATCTGTGGAAGACTTAGACTAATAATATATTCAACGTATTATATCGAAATACCTCTTAACAAAGAAGTATGCAATTAAAGAATTTTGCATACTTTGTTTATCTATTATTATATTTGGTAACGTTCTCGCCCTTGTTGCAAATTGGGTTTTTATCCCTTCATATTTTTCCTTTCATATATTTATTCGATTTAATTTTCATCTCCCCTAATCTGCTCTACTGTAACTAAATGACACGCTTATCTATAAAGTAAATCATATGTTTAATTAATATACTTATCTCTCAATTGATTACAGCTGATGCCACCAATAATCATTAGTATTAATCGGAAAATTAGCAACAAGTTTCGGAAAGTTTTCTAATATAAGAATATTAGGTACGCCAATCAATACATACTATTTAGATTTTCAATAGAAAATAAAGGAGAGTGGGTACTTCCAATCTCCTTATCCAATAAAACTCTTTATATTTATTTCCTTCTATAGCAACATTCAATTATCATTTACTTTTGATATGGTTCACCGCACCATGTAAAAACGAGGATTTATATTGCAATTAAAACTCTTTAGCAACCCCAAACCTTCGAAAACAGATTCATACTTTCAGTCTTATAATTATCGCTTAATTTTTTCTCTAATTGGCATCCAAACTTCGCTATATACATTTTCATAAATACCATCATGCTTTGTAAAAGAAATTCCAGGCAGGTCAGCTATTTCATATTCAGAAGACGGCAACCATTCCGAATAAATTTTCGCAGTCGTTTCTTGAAGTGTAGCGGGGAATGGTCCTTGATTAGGGAAAATTGCCCATAAACTCTCTTCAATAGGAAGTTGTTCTAAATCAGCAAATGGATTTTCTTTAGTTGTTGCAAAACCAATCATATGAGTTAAATAACCTTTTTCTTCTAAGTAATCTTCATCAAAATCATAAGATACATTCAAAACTTGTTGAGGATATAAATCGGCTAATTGATGCATCTCATTTCTTTGTTGTTCGGTAATGGACTGGGCAAATGCAAATATCTCATTATTGACACCTTCAAATTGTATTGGCACCCTTTTCGATACTCCAACTATATTAAATTTCGTTTTCTTTTCAATTTTGAATTCCATGGATATTCCTCCCCTTATATCTATAAAGAATGTAAATTTGGGAAATGATTTTTGAATTTTATTTTTCATTACCTCTGAAGGTAAAAAGCCACACCATTCACGAAAGGCTCTTGAAAATCCCTCGAGTGATTGATAGCCATATTTATAGGCAACATCTGTAACCTTCGCACCGTTAATTAATTCAACATTTGCTACTGATAATCTCCTGTTTTTGATATACTCATTCAATGACATTCCTGCCATATACGAAAACATTCTTTTAAAATGATAATCAGATAGCCCTACTATTTTGGATATTTCCTTTCCAGATATTTCTTGTGTTAAATTATTTTCGATGTAATCCATTAATTGATTGAACTCCTGTAACATTTCATTTCCCTCCTTTACAGTAATCATATTGTATCCATAGATTTTTCACTCGATATTATTTATACGGATTTTATCGGAATAAGATTAAAAGTAGCTTAGATATACTCTCTAAGCTGCTTTCGTGTTCATTTCGACCCTTTTTTTATACAAATATGTTTTAGACATAACAACTAACTTCTCAGCGGTGGATATATTTAAGTAAAAAACCGCCTTTATTTATGCACAAAGTTAGTTTTCTTTAGTGATTAACAGTAATTCAATTGAGGCTTCTGAGAGACGCCCTATGTTGCATTTTTTTGTAAAGAAGAATATTTTTATTTTCACCTTCATAACTTATTAACAACAAAAATATCATAAGAATGAATATAATTTTATTGTTTATCGATAAATAACGTGTTAAGATCTAATATACAATACTTATGAGAGGTGTGTTTCAGTAATAAACATTGTTGAGGAAAGAAGGACTTAATATGACAATTATTAAGGAGGAAATATTATGGACATTAAAAATTTAGTTATTGAAAATATTGCTGATCCCCATGAGCTAGAGAGAATGTTTAGAAATGACCCCAAAGCCTTTACAAAGTCATTCTCAGACGCATGGGAACAAAATCCTGATTCTAAGGTTCTTGGCATTTGGTATGAACGATTGCATTTCAAGGAAACGGCACATTCAGAAAAATCTTCCTTGCTTCAAAAAGGTTTCTTATTCATGGGCATTTTAGCCATTTTGGCCGGGATAAGCACCAGAATCATTTTCCATTTTGTCGAACAGGAAGCAATTGCTCCAATTAACCTGGCTTTTGGTATAATTCCCTTTATTGCCGCCTATTTTGTTTACTATAATACTCCAAAAAAAAGTGTTATTTATTCCCTTGTAGCGTTGTTCCTATTTTCCGGGTTTTATCTTAATATGCTCCCATTAAATTATAAAGACAGCATTATCCTTGCTTATTTACACCTACCCATATTCTTATGGGTATTGGTAGGGCTTGCATTTACAGGAAATGAATATTCTAAAGGCAGTAAAAGATTAGCCTATATTAAGTTTAATTTGGAATTTTGTATTCTCTACGCTAGCATGGCAGTTAGCGGAATGGTGCTAGCGTTATTAACCATGCAGTTATTTAGCTTTATTGGCTTGGATATAGAAGAATTCTATTTTAGTAATATCGTTTTATTTGGTGCTGCCGCGCTCGCTATTGTGGCTGCCTACCTGGTATCAATGAATCTTAAACTTGCTAAGAATATTACACCATATATAGCTAAGATTTTTAGTCCACTTGTCCTGGTCACATTGTTGGTCTATCTTATAACGGTTATATGGGTAGGAAAAAATCCATTCTTGGACCGTAATTTCCTGATAGCCTTCAACGGAATACTCCTTGGTGTATT
>DGOU01000054.1 GCA_002390165.1 Lutibacter sp. UBA4458 | reverse complement strand
AAAGCATCAGGAATCGAACAAATGCTAGAGCGCTTTGATTTAACTGGCTGTGAAACGTTAGCTATTGGCGACAGTGACAACGACTTGAAAATGTTCGAGTTTGTCACTCACGCAGTAGCCATGAAAAATGCACCGGATCATATTAAAGCAGTGGTGGATGACATAACGGAATTTACTTGTGATGAAGATGGGGTTTATCACTACCTTAAGACGAATGTATTGGCTTTAAAATTTAGTAATACATGATAAGAAAAAACTTTACTTAAAACTATTCGAGGGCCTTATCATTAGTAAGTGAGGTTTTTCTATAGAAATTTGGTAACTTGGGAAGGAGACAAATCATCTAATGAAGATGATTTGTCTCTCTCTCTTTCAATATAAATATAGATATATAGAAAGATAATTTTTAGTTAACTTCAAGGAATTTAAAGTAGTAAGTGAGATATTAAAACTTTTTCTATAGCATGAAGTTATTTTAGACTATAATTACAAAAAGTGTAAAGTGTATAATATTAGATGATGATATGAGTAAACTTCGCTATAGAAAGGGTAGATGGAAATAAAAGAAGTATCGAATCGAATAAAAACCGAGTTAGATTTCATTGATATAAATAATAAGATTCACCAGTTTAACCCATTGAAAGTATTAGGAGTTGAAGAAAGAGAAATTCGTCATTCAAAGATATTAGCGTGGTTACTTGATGCTGAAGGTAATCATAATTTAGGAAATATATTTTTAAAAGAATTTATTAAGAGGATTTATTTAAATCATCCAAATGAAATGCCTTTAATACTCGATACCAATTTAGATGATTTAATTATTAAAACAGAGTGGAATAATAAAACGGATAAAACTGTCCAAACATTAGAAAATTTTACAGAAGAAAATGAATTAGGAAAAGATAGGATAGATATTGTCGCTGTATCATCTAAGCATAAATTTGTTTTAATCATTGAAAATAAAATAAACGCAAAAGCGGCATCAGGGCAATTAAAAAGATACAAAGAAATGATATTAAGTAAATATCCCTCATATTCCTACTTACCAATTTTCTTAACGATACTAGGTGATTTAGCCCCAGAAGAAGAATCATGGTATAAAACTTTTTCTCACCAAGATATTTATTTAATATTAAAGGATTTATTGAAGAAAGAACTAACAATTAAATTCAATCAAATATCTCTACAAAATAAAATTATGAACTTTATTAGTGATTATATGGATGTTCTTGAAGAACTTACTTTTCCAAGTGAAGATACCGTTAATAAGTGCTTAAAAATATATAAAGAAAACAAGGATGTTATCGATAATTATGAAAGTCATTTAGATTTCTTTACCTCAAGTGAATTAAAAACTCTCGAAGTAATTAGGAATACTGTTAAAGCATTGCCTTTTATTACTTTTCAAATAGCCAGCGAGCAATTTAAATTGAAATTTACTAATGTTGTTTCTGGAAATCATTCTCAAATAATGAATGAAATAATTACTGATGAGAGATTTTACAAGAGTGGCAAGGAGTTTTGGTTTTTGCCTGCAGCAGTTCATTATCAAATAGATAACAAACTTCTGTCTAATAAATGGAAATCTCCATTTCCGATTGCATACTTCTTTCAACTGAAAAATTCTACACTTTCTCTAAATGTAGAATTAGGTCCAATTGATATTAAAGAAGGATTAGGAACAAAATACAGTCGTGAAAAGATAATACAATTAATAAAAGAAAATCCTAATGGAGAGTTTGATGCAATAAATCCCACTAGAGCAGGGACAAAAAAATGGGTAAAGATTTTTTCAATAAATGAAGAAAAGGCTGAGATAAACAATCAAAATGAATTATTAAAACAAATGACAGATTTATATCTAAAAAGTAATGAAGCAGGTAAAGCAATTTTTAGTCTAGTTTGCGACTTAAATAGTGATTATTAATTTAAAGAACAAAATAAATATATTGCTGTGGGTGCACATAGCCCATAAGAATGTTCTATTTGTGAGGAAGTATTAATAAATAAAAGCACATCAATTAAGATAAATCTCCAAATAAATTACCCTCGATATTAATCTGGAAATCAGTGATAATATTCTAATGAAGATTCTGGTACCATTATGATGAGGTAAGCTTAAAGACTCTTAAAACTTCTATTTTTTCTGAATAAAAATAATAGATGAATTTCCAAGTGTGTTTATTATTATTTAAGGTTATAAATTAATTTAGTTTGCACTTTTATATTTTAAGGCTATAATTTGGGGTAGATGCATTTCAGCAAAATTTGTTCTAATAAAAAGTACAGAAAGAATTTGTAAGACCTTGAAAGCCCTGCTAAATAAAAGCAGGGCTTTTAATACAATTTTTAAGGAATTTGATTTAATGAAACGAAACAAATCATCAAATTGACTATTATTTCTTGAAGAAATATCCAATTTATTTACGCATTACTTGATGAAATATTATATCAGATTGTAATATTTATTGAGATAACCAAAAGATGTGCAATTATTGATTGTGAGAGGGATTAATATGAGTTATCCAATTATTGATGTTAGTCATTGGGATGTGTTAGGTGAAGAACATCCAGGATATATAGGTGAGCGCGAGAAAGAATGGATTTGTGATCCTGAGAATGGAAATATTGCAATGTTTAAAATACCTCGAGAAGATAGAGGTGAGCATTGGGCAGAGAAAATTTCTTGTGAATTAGCATGTAAGTTAGATTTACCCAGCGCTAAAGTTGAATTAGCTATTAGAAATGGAATAACAGGTTGTTTAAGTTATTTCTTTGTAGACAAAGCCAATGGTTATTCACATTATGACAGTGGCTCATTCTTTCAGTATTTCTACGATGAGAATAAAAAAATTATATATAAAATTGAAATAATTGAGCAGTTACTTCAAAAGCATAATTTATTTGAGGACTTTTTGTCTATTGTAGTTTTTGATGCTCTTGTTGCAAATGGTGATCGCCATCAAGATAACTGGGGTATTACCCGACATGAAAAAAGTGGTGAAATTTTTATTTCTCCCATGTATGATAACAGTGCATGCCTAGGAAGGGATTTCACTGAAGCAGATATACAAAAATATCTATGTTCTGAAAATGAAATTTTAAGGCACCTATTTAAAGGTAAGTCAAAAATAGGAACGATAAATAAGAAAAGTGAGAATCATTTCTCTTTGATTAGGTATTTGTATAAGAGTTATCCTAATAGAGTAGAGGAACTATTGAGCAGAATTGCAAAATTAAGCGATAATGATATTGAAGAAATTGTTAACCAACTTCCTTATAATATTTTAGAAGAAAACTATAAAAAAGTTGTGATTAATTTTATAAAGTTCAGAAGGGAAATATTAATTAATATAGGTGATAATATGAAGAATAATATAATTGATTTATTATTAGTATGGAAAGATCCTGATACACGGCAACGTTTTGTGGTAGGTATCTTGAGCCACAATGAAAAGAATGAAGAATATAAATACATGTATGTTAATCCAGAAAAAAATGCAGCCTTCTCGCATGGTTTTCAAAATTTTCCGAGTTTCCCAGACCTAAATGAAGTTTATGTAATTGAAGGTGAAATATTTCCCGGAATTAAGCCGCGATTACCTAACCGAAAGCGTGAAAATTATCCTGAGATACTTAAGAAATATAATTTAGATGCAACTAGTTCAGATATGGAAATTTTGGCAGCCACACGTGGACGTTTAGGGACTGATAGTTTTGAATTTGTCCAATCGATTCATTTCGATTCTGAAGAACCATTTAAAGTAACCTTCGATTTAGCTGCAGCAAGACGTTATGATTTTCCTGAAATTAGATTAAGTTTAAGCGAAAATCAATCAGTTATTCTAATTCATGACTACGCTAATCCTGTAGATCCATTTGCTGTAAAGGTTATGTATGAACATTTTTGTCTAGGGTTTGTTCCAAAATACTATTCTCAAGAGATAGCTCGAATGTTAGAATCAGGGCACAAATATACAGCGAAGATAAAAACATTAGATATTAATAATCCGAACCCTGATGAATGGGCTAGAATTATTGTTGAAGTAATTCATAATTAATAAAAAAGATACTTGTGAATAACTATTTAGATATATAGTGATATTTATATAAATGAAATGAAGGGGCTGTCCCAAAAGTCATGAAAAATGACTTTTGAGGGCAAGCCCTTTTTGTTATTAAAAATGGGTACAAAAAAATCGTCACTTCTTGTAAAATGAAAGTTCCTACACCTCATTTTGAAAGGACGATTTTTTATGTGCAATCCAAAGATTACTTATCAAAATTATACCACTGAACAGACCACACTTCCACTGACAATTCAAGAGGAAACTTGCGTTCCTAAAAAGGGGAATTACGCTCCTACTTTCATTCCATACAATAACAAACAAGGAATTTCTCTATTCGATATTCAAGATTTGATCCCCAGCAATCATGTATCACGCGTGATTGATGAAATGATTGAGTCAATTGATGACGAAGTTTTCTTTTCTCATTATAAAGGTGGTGGAAGAAGCTCATTCCATCCGAAGATGATGACTAAAGTGATTCTCTACGGGTAATCAAAAAAAGTTTATTCCTCACGAGGTATTGAAAATTTACTCAGCGAAAATATTCCCGCAAAATGGCTCGCAGCTGGACAAGAACCCGATCATCGCACAATTAATAGCTTCCGTTCACAACAATTAAAAAACATGATGGATTCGTTATTTGAAGAAATGATTCACCTACTTATCGAGCAAAACCATACAACAATGGAAAACTACTTTTTGGATGGGACAAAAATTGAAGCTGATGCCAATAAGTATTCTTTCGTGTGGAAAAAAGCAACGAAGAATTTCGAAGGTAAGTTGAAAGAAAAAATCCAAGAAACGATTCAACAAATCCAGGAAATAACAGAATTTGAATGCATTCAATCTACGGTTGAAGAACTGGAGAAAGAGATAACCCCAGAACAATTAGAAATCATTGCGCAGGAATTAGAAGAACAAGTCACCACTTTAACGGACACGATTGCAGCAGAAAAAGATGTCACAGTACGTAAAGATATCCGTTCGCAACGCAGTGTGTTAAAGAAACCATTAAAACTGATTCGTGAAAACTTCTTACCTCGCTTGGATAGATATAAACAACATGAAATTTTTGGCGAACGTAACAGCTATTCTAAAACAGATCATGACGCGACATTTGTGCGAATGAAAGATGACCACATGAAAAATGGGCAATTAAAAGCAGCTTATAATGTACAGATGCCAACAGAAAATCAATTCATTTTATTTTACACGATACATCAACGTCCAACCGATACTCGCTGTTTCATTCCACACTTAGAGCAACTAGCTGCGTCAAGTTTACTGATGCCAAAAACGGTAATCCCCGATGCGGGTTATGGACTTATTA
>DGOU01000021.1 GCA_002390165.1 Lutibacter sp. UBA4458 | reverse complement strand
CACAGTCTTCAAAATCTTCGGTAAATAGAATTTTAGGACCTACAAGGGTTTTAACAATTATTGGACTACTTTCTGGGGATAAATTAGAAGCTGCGTCTCTTGCTTTTACAGTTATATTATAATTAGTATCTGGACTTAAATTGGTTAAACTTGTTGATGTGGTAGCGGATGATTGTAAATAAACACCGTCTAAATAAATAAGATAGTCGTAAACGCCAATATTGTCGGTTGAAGCAGTCCAATTAATATCAAAAGTTTTATCGGTTATATTGGAAGCGATTACATTTGTTGGAGCTGTAGGAGCTTCTGTATCAGAACTACCGCCCATATTCCATTTATCTTCCGCAGTTAAGCCTCCCCAAATTAAAGTTGCTAAATATGGATTATCAATAAATGGATTTCTATTCTGTTGAATATTTGCTAATGTTTCGTTTCTTTTCGCTTCAAAAGGCGAAACAGGGTCTTCCACATTCCATTGCAAAAACAAATTAATCATTTTTGGATCTATACTATTTACAGTTCCAATACCAACATAGGTTGGAAAACATTGAGTTTGAGAAAATTGAGAACCATCGCCATGGTATTCCATATACATATACATAACAGAGCGTGCAACATCTCCTTTCCATTCATCTCCAGGATACCACCCTCCATTAGCAGCTTTATAAGATGCTGTTCCACTACCATCTGTAAACTTATTATTACTTCTTGTGGTATTTCTACTTCTGTCAACCGCATGCAAATTATAAACGTCTGTTCCTGGACCAGGATTTGTAGTTTCTAATTTCGGCACTGCCAATGATTTAGCAAATACGTGTTCCCTATTCCAAACACCTGTATCTCCACTTCCAGTATCTTGTAAAGTTTTAAGTCGAGTTCTATCTGTTGTTACATCTCCATCATTATCCTCAAAACCATATATTAATAATACATTTGTAGAAATATCAGGATCTTCATCTCCGGCTTTACAAGCATCCCAAACGTCAACAGGAGAACCTGTATAAGGGATTCCTGAATGGGTAGATTGTATTCTTCCTGCCAATTCATTAAATAATGGCATACCTGTTTTGCTCAAATCTAAACCATTATAATAAGCTGGTGGCGTTTGTCCGTAAAAAGGGATTACGAATAAAATTAATAATAAAGTATAAAGTAGTTTTTTCACAATAATCTAGTGGTTTTAAATAATTTAATCGAATTTCAAAATTAAGAAATTAAATATTATTTTAATGTTAAATTAAATTTTAAATAAAGGACTATTATAAAATGATTACTATTTTTATTTCCTTATTTTTGCTCCAACTAAAAACAAAAACTATTATGACAAAAATTATTCATTCGTATTGGGCTTATATAGTTCTTATTATACTTATTGTTGCTGTGTTCAACGCCTTAAGCGGATTATTATCAAAAAAAGAGTTTAAAGATAAAGATTTACGAATATCTTTATTTGCTTTAATTGCTACTCATATTCAATTAATTTTAGGAGTTATTGCTTATTTCACTTCTACTTATTTTACTACAATGCAATCGCACGGCATGGGTTACGTTATGAAAAACAGCGTATTAAGAAAGCCTTTAGTTGAACACCCTTTAATGATAATTATAGCAATTGCGCTTATTACTATTGGATTTTCAAAACATAAAAAGAAAACTACAGATGCTGCCAAATTTAAAACTATTGCAATTTATTATACTATTGCTTTAATATTAATATTAGCGGTTATTCCTTGGCACAGTTGGTTTTCTAACTAAATTTTAACTAAATCCCAAGGTTATTAATCTCGGGATTTAATTTTTACTTTATGAAAAAAATACTTGCATATCCGTTAACCATTATTTACTATTTCTGTTTTGGAATGGTGTTGGTTATTTTTCATCCCATACAATGGATTGCTTTTAGACTAGGAGGTTATAAAGGGCATAAAATTACCGTAGATTGGCTTAACTTTTTTGTTACGGGTTGTTTATATATTTTAGGCACAAAAATAAGTTTTAATAACCCTTATAAATTTCCGAAAAACACTCCTTTAATTATTGTTTCTAACCACCAAAGCATGAATGATATTCCTCCTTACTTTTGGTTTTTAAGAAAACAGCATCCTAAATTTGTTTCTAAAAAAGAGTTAGGAAAAGGAATTCCAAGTGTTTCTATTAATTTAAGACAAGGTGGTTCTTGTTTAATTGACAGAAAAGATCCTAAACAATCTATTGCTGCAATTATTAATTTTGCTAAGTATATTGAAAAAAATAATTATTCTGCCGTTATTTTTCCTGAAGGAACTAGAAGTAGAAATGGAGTGCCAAAACGTTTTTCTGAAAATGGACTAAAAATGTTAGTAAAAAAAGCTCCTTCAGCTTATGTAGTTCCTATTTCTATAAATAATTCTTGGAAACTTTTAAAATACGGTGGTTTTCCATTGGAAATTGGTGTTCATTTATCTTTTGATGTACATAAACCAATAAAAGCAGATTCCATGGAATTTGACAAACTTTTTAAAAAGGTTGAAACTGAAATTAAACAAGGAGTTAAAGTGTAAAACTATCTTTATCGGTTAAAAAATTTAATTTTTCTCTAATAGTTAACATTTCCTTTTTATCTAAATCAACTATGCTAATTTCTTCTTCAAAAGGAGTGGTATTGGCAATAATTTTCCCTAAACAATCATACACTGCTGAATGCCCATTGTAAACTAATTTATTAGTATCGTTACCCACACGATTAACGCCAATTACATAACTCATATTTTCAATAGCTCTAGCTTTTAAAAGAGCATCCCAAGCATTAATCCGTTGTTTTGGCCAATTTGCTACATAAAATAAAACATCGTAATCTTCTATATTTCTTGAAAAAACTGGAAAACGTAAATCGTAACATATTTGCGGACAAATTTTCCAACCTTTAAAATAAATTATTACTTTTTCTTCACCTGCCTTATATACTTTTTCTTCACCTGCTAAACTAAATAAGTGACGTTTATTATAACTATCTATCTCGCCTGAAGGATGCACAAATAACAAGCGATTATAAAAATTATTATCTTCTTTAATAATAACACTTCCTGTTATAGCCGTATTTTTTAAAACTGCTAAATGCTTCATCCATTGCACAGTTTCGCCTTGCATAGTTTCTGAAATATTTTTAGGATGCATACTAAATCCGGTTGTAAACATTTCAGGTAAAATAATTAAATCTACTTCCTCAGAAATTTGATTTATTTTTTTTGTGAAATTATTTCTGTTTTCGACTGCATTATGCCAAATTAAATTAGATTGTATTAAGGCGACTTTTAAATTTTGCATAATATTTCAGCTGCTTTTTTTAAGGTTTCTTCTGATTTAGCAAAACATACTCGTAACACTTTAGTGTCTAATTTTTTTTCGTTAAAAACAGATATTGGTATGGTTGCAATTTTCTTTTCAATAGTTAATCTTTTAGCAAAATCAAAATCGTTTTCATCGGTAATTTTACTAAAATTTAATAATTGAAAATATGTTCCGGTAGATGGTGTAAATTCAAATTTAGAATCCCTCATTAAATTCAAAAAATAGTCTCTTTTTTGCTGATAAAAATTCCCTAAATTTAAATAGTTCTCTTCGTTTTTTAAATAAGTTGCCAAAGCAACTTGTGTTGGATGATGTACGGAAAACACATTAAACTGATGCACTTTTCTAAATTCTTTGGTTAAATTTGCTGGAGCCGCACAATATCCCATTTTCCAACCTGTATTATGAAATGTTTTACCAAAGGAAGCTATAATAAAAGTTCGTTCTTTTAATGCTGGGTACAAACAAGCAGATTGATGTTTTTCTCCATCAAAAATAATATGTTCATAAACCTCATCACTTATTAATAAAATATTAGTGTTTTTTAAAATATTTTCTAACTGTTGCATATCTTCTTTAGATAATACTTTACCTGAAGGATTATGTGGCGAGTTGATAATTACCATTCTAGTTTTACTATTTATTAAGCCTTTAACTTCTTGCCAATTAATATTAAAACTTTCAGGATCTAATTGAACCGCAATTGGTTTTCCGCCAACCAATTCTACCGTTGGCTCATAACAATCATACGCTGGTTTAAAAATAATTACTTCATCCTCTTTTTTAATAGTTGCGGTAATTGCAGTAAAAATTGCCTGCGTTCCGCCAGCAGTTATGGTAATTTCTGTATCTGGATTATAGTTTGCCTGATATAATTTTTCAAACTTTTCAGAAATAGCTTCGCGTAAACTATAAATTCCTGGCATTGGAGCATATTGATTATAACCTTCAACCATTGCTTTGTTTACTAACGCTATAAGTTTAGCATCGCTTTTAAAATCTGGAAAACCTTGCGACAAATTAAGGGCATTTTCTTTGGTTGCCAAACCGCTCATAATGGCAAAAATAGAAGTTGGAATTTCTGGTAATTTAGATTGAAATAATTTTTGAAAAGACGGCATACCTTTAATTTAAAATGAGTTTAAAAATACAAAATTAATTAGGAGGAAAATAAAAAAAATCTTTCTTAACAAAAAAATGATTAACCTATAATTTATTGGTATTTTTAACTATCTATATAAATTTATATGAATTACAAAGATGAATTATTAAAGGCACATAAAAGAATTTTACCATTTATTCATAAAACTCCGGTTTTAACCTCTACATTATTAAATGAAATTTCTGAAGCTACTTTATTTTTTAAATGTGAAAACTTTCAAAAAATGGGAGCTTTTAAAATGCGCGGCGCACTAAATGCAATACTGCAACTCACCGAAACTCAAAAAAACAAAGGAGTTGTAACCCATTCCTCTGGAAATTTTGCTCAAGCAATTGCATTATCTGCTAAATTATTAGGCGTTAAAGCTTTTATAGTGATGCCTAAAAATGCTCCTAAAGTAAAAAAAGATGCGGTTTTAAGTTATGGCGGAACTATAATTGAAAGTGATTCTACACCAATTGCAAGGGAATTAAAAGCTGATGAAGTTGTAAAAGAAAAAGGAGCAACGTTTATTCACCCTTCTAATGATATTCCTGTTATTATTGGTCAAGGAACTGCCGCCTTAGAATTATTGAAAAATCAACCAGATATAGAAACAATTATTGCACCAGTTGGTGGTGGCGGTTTATTAAGCGGAACTGCATTAGCCACAAACTTTTTTGGTAATAATTGTAAGGCTTATGCAGGAGAACCGGATGAAGCAAACGATGCTTTTCGTTCTTTAAAAAGTGGCAAAATTGAAATAAATACAACTACCAATACTATTGCCGATGGACTTAGAACTCAGTTAGGTAGTAATACTTTTCCTATTATTCAAAAGTATGTTTCTGAAATTATTTGTGTTTCTGAAGATGAAATTTTAACAGCAATGAAATTAATTTGGGAACGGTTAAAAATTGTAGTTGAACCCTCTTCTGCAGTTGCTTTTGCTGCAATATTAAAACGAAAAGAAATTTTTAAAAATAAAAAAGTTGGGGTTATTTTATCTGGCGGAAATGTAGATTTAACTAACTTGCCATTTTAAAATATAAACTACTTCATATGAAAAATCTTTGGAAAAAATATGCTCCTTATTTTATTGATTTTTGGCAATACTTAATAATTATACTAATTTTTATAATTGCAGGAATTGTTTATTTGATAATTAATTAAAATCAATTTCGCATAAAAATTACCGTAAAAAAAGACCTATTTCAAAAATGAAATAGGTCTTTTATAATTAATTATAAAAGTTTGGTTTATTTAGGAATAACGTTTGCTTTTAAAAATTCTCTATTTAAACGAGCGATATTTTCTAAAGAAATTCCTTTTGGACATTCCACTTCGCAAGCTCCTGTATTGGTACAGTTACCAAATCCTTCATTATCCATTTGATTTACCATATTTAATACACGTTCCGTAGCTTCCACTTTACCTTGTGGTAAATATGCAAACTGAGAAACTTTGGCAGAAACAAATAACATTGCACTTGAGTTTTTGCAAGTTGCTACACAAGCGCCACACCCTATACATTCTGCAGCGTCAAACGCATCTGCTGCATCTTCTTTTGCAATAGGAATTGCATTAGCATCCGGAGCGCCACCTGCATTAAAAGAAACATAACCACCAGCTTGTTGAATTCTTTCAAAAGAACTTCTGTCCACTACTAAATCTTTAACTACCGGAAAAGCATTAGCTCTAAATGGTTCTACATAAATAGTTTGACCATCTTTAAACGAACGCATATATAATTGACAAGTAGTTACTAATTTTTTAGGTCCGTGAGCTTCTCCATTAATATATAATGAGCAAGTACCACAAACCCCTTCTCTACAGTCATTATCAAAAGAAATTACATCTTCTCCTTTTTCGATTAAATTTTGGTTTAATACATCCAACATTTCTAAAAAAGATGTTTCTGCTGAAATATCCTTAACTTTATATTCTTTCATGCTCCCTTGAGCATTAGCATCTTCTTGACGCCATATTTTTAAAGTAAAATCCATATTCTATATTTTTTACTTGTAATTATTTATAATTACGTTGTTTTAATTCAATTGCCTTAAAGGTTAATTCCTCTTTATGAAGTTTAGGTTCTTTACCTTCTCCCATATATTCCCANNGCGCCATCTAATTCAACAGATTCTTCACGGTAATGTGCACCACAAGATTCTTTTCTATTTAAAGCATCAACTGCCATTAATTCAGCTAATTCTAAAAAGTCTGCTACACGAATTGCTTTTTCCAATTCGTTATTAAATTGATTTGCTTTACCTGTAACTTTCACATCTTTCCAAAAAGCATCTCTAATTTCTTTTATTTCGGCAATTGCTTCCTTTAAACCTTTTTCATTACGAGATAAACCTACTTTATCCCACATCACTTTTCCAAGTTTTTTATGGAAATAATCCACAGATTTAGAACCTTTAATAGCAAATAATTTAGCTATTAAATCGGTTACTTCTTTTTCTGCCTCATCAAATTCAGCAGTATCTGTAGTTATTGGACCTGTATGAATATCTTCATTTAAATAATTACCAATGGTTCCTGGCAACACAAAATAGCCATCACATAAACATTGCATTAATGAAGAAGCTCCTAATCGGTTTGCACCATGATCAGAGAAATTTGCTTCCCCAATAGAATATAATCCAGGGATTGTAGTCATAGTTTCATAATCTACCCAAGTTCCTCCCATAGTATAATGAGAAGCAGGATAAATCATCATTGGAGTAACGTAAGGATTGTCGCCTGTAATGTTTTCATACATATCAAACAAGTTGCCATAACGTTCTTTAACTATATCTTTTCCTAATCTATTAATTGCATCCTCAAAATCTAAGTAAACTGCAAAACCAGCTTTGTTTACACCATAACCAGCATCGCAACGTTCTTTTGCTGCCCTAGATGCTACATCACGAGGAACTAAGTTACCAAATGCAGGATAACGACGTTCTAAGTAATAATCTCTATTTTCTTCCGCAATTTCAGTTGGTTTTAATTTCCCTTCTCTAATTGCTTTTACATCTTCTATGTTTTTAGGAACCCAAATTCTTCCATCATTACGTAAAGATTCTGACATTAAGGTCAATTTACTTTGATGTTCTCCTGAAACTGGAATACAAGTTGGGTGAATTTGTGCAAAACAAGGATTTGCAAAATATGCGCCTTTTTTATAAATTTTCCAAGATGCAGTTGCGTTACAATTCATTGCATTAGTAGATAAAAAGAAAACATTTCCATAGCCACCAGAAGCAACTACTACCGCGTGAGCTCCAAAACGTTCAATTTTACCTGTTACTAAATCTCTAGCAATAATTCCGCGAGCTTTGCCATCTACAATAACCACATCTAGCATTTCATGACGACTGTATGCTTTAACAGTTCCTTCTTTTACTTGGCGGTTCATTGAGCTGTAAGCTCCTAATAACAATTGTTGTCCGGTTGCTCCAGATGCGTAAAAAGTTCTTGAAACTTGAGCTCCACCAAAAGACCGGTTTGCTAAAGTTCCTCCATATTCACGTGCAAAAGGCACGCCTTGCGCTACACATTGATCAATAATATTACCACTTAATTGTGCTAATCTATATACATTTTCTTCACGGCCTCTATAATCACCACCTTTTACGGTATCATAAAATAAACGATAATCACTATCGTTATCATTTTTGTAATTTTTAGAAGCGTTAATACCTCCTTGTGCAGCAATGGAGTGTGCACGACGAGGGCTATCTTGAAAATAAAATACTTTTACATTGTATCCTGCTTCGCCTAAAGTAGCTGCTGCTGCTCCACCTGCAAGTCCTGATCCAATAATAATTACATCTAATTTTCTACGGTTAGAAGGATTAACTAAATTGGTGTGAGCTTTGTAGTTCTCCCATTTTTCAGCTATTGGTCCTTCTGGTATTTTTGAGTTTAATTTTGTCATAATTTTTTTAATCTTTTAATAAATTAATTAAAGAAAAAATAAAGTGCTATAGCTGAAAAACCAATAGCAATTAAAATACTAAAACCAATTCCAGTATTTTTTATACAAGCTTTATATTTATTGTAGTTAGCACCTGTGCTTTGAAAAGCAGATTGAAAGCCATGGCTTAAATGCACTCCTAATAAAATAAAAGCAATTACATAAATCACAGTATAAACCGGATTTTTAAATAAGTTAGTAACTAATTGATAATCCGTAAGGTCACCAATTCCAACAAATTTAAGTTGTACGAAAAAATCTTTTAAATGTAAGATTAAAAACAACAACACTAAAATTCCAGTATAAATCATGTTTCGTGAAGAAAATGACGAATTTTCTGCTGGTTTATTAACCACATATTTAACAGATCGAGAAGATCTATTTTTAAGTTCCAAGGTAATTCCTTGAATAATGTGTAAAATAAAACCTGCAGCTAAAATATACTGCATTACTTGAATAACACCGTTAGTTGCCATAAATTCTGAGGCCGAATTAAATGCATTTGGCCCCCAAAACAAGGATAAGTTAATACCAAGGTGTACAATTAAAAAGATTATTAAGAAGAAACCTGTTAGTGACATCACTACCTTTCTTCCAATAGATGAAGTTAAAAATTTGTTCATATTATTATACTTTTTTTTGAGGGTAACAAATATATACATTTGATTTTAGGTTTTTAGATACTTCAAAATAAAATATTTATAATTTAGACAGATTATAAATAATGATCTGCTAAATAAAATCTGACAAATGTCACTATTAAAAACCTTGACCTATTATATCTTTAAAAAATCAACTTAAAAAATTAGCCTTATGGCATTTAAAAAAGGACTATTCAAAACATCGATTGGGCGCAAAAACTTAATGGCGTTTACCGGTCTATTCATTATCTTTTTCCTTATAATCCACCTTATAGGGAATCTTATTTTAATAATTCCAAATTCATTTTTCCCAATAGAATTTTGGAATAATGTCGCAAACGTACATGATATGTACAATGCTTATTCTCACTTTTTGGTTCACTTTTGGCCAGTAACAATTGTTGCATACATTTTATATGCAGCAATAATTATACATGTTATTGACGCTTTATTAATTACACTTAAAAATAAAAAAACTCAAGGTGAAAAATATATTATTGCAGATAATTCTACAAGCTCATGGTATTCTAGAAACATGGGAGTTTTAGGTGTTTTTATTGGTGTTTTTATTGTGTTACATATGGCTCAATTTTGGTTGCAATATAAAATTTTAAAAATTGAACACGATTTATACCATTTGGTAATTGCCACATTTAAAATTTGGTGGTATGTACTTATTTATGAAATAGGAATTATTGCTTTAGGTTTTCATTTAGTTCATGGAATTGAAAGTGCACATCGATCTTTAGGTGTTTACCATCAAAAAATGATGCAAATTGTACAGCTTATAGCTCTTTACTTTAGTTTAGTTATGGCAATTTTATTTGCTATTATTCCTATTATTCTTTACTTCAAATAAAATAAAATTATGGCTCTTAACGCAAAAATACCCGAAGGTCCTTTAAAAGATAAATGGCAAAATTACCTTGCTAAAACTCATATTGTTAACCCTGCAAATCGAAAAAAATTAGATATTATAGTTGTCGGCGGTGGATTATCTGGTGGTGGAGCAGCAGCTTCATTAGCTGAATTAGGTTATAATGTAAAAGTATTCTTTTTTCAAGATTCTGCCCGTAGATCACATTCTGTAGCTGCTCAAGGAGGAGTAAACGCTGCTAAAAACTATAAAAATGATGGAGACAATGTTTATAGAATGTTCTATGACACCATTAAAGGTGGTGATTTCCGATCACGTGAAGCCAATGTTTACAGAATGTCTGAAGTTTCTGTAGATTTAATTGATCATATGGTAGCTCAAGGTGTTCCATTTGGTAGAGAATACAGTGGATATTTAAGCAATCGTTCTTTTGGTGGTGTATTAGTATCACGTACTTTTTATGCCAGAGGACAAACTGGTCAACAATTATTAATGGCTACTTACCAAGCAATGATGAAGCAAGTTAAAGTAGGAACTTTAAAACAATATAAAAGACATGAAATTTTAGATATTGTTATAGTAAACGGTAAGGCTCGTGGTATAATTGCTCGTGATTTAGATACAGGAAAAATAGAACGCCATGCAGCACATGCAGTAGTTTTTGGAACCGGTGGTTTTGGAAAAATATTTTATTTATCTACTCTAGCCATGAACTCTAACGGTTCAGCAAACTGGCGCGCTCATAAAAAAGGTGCTTACTTTGCAAATCCATCTTGGACTCAAATTCACCCAACAGCACTTCCACAAGCTGGAGAACATCAAAGTAAATTAACCTTAATGTCAGAATCTTTACGTAATGATGGACGAATATGGGTTCCTAAAAAGAAAGATGAAACCAGAGCTCCTGGAGATATTCCAGATGAAGATAGAGATTATTACTTAGAGCGTAGATATCCTGCATTTGGTAACTTAGTCCCTCGTGATGTAGCTTCACGTGCTGCCAAAGAAAGAATGGATGCTGGTCATGGTGTTGGTCCTTTAAAAAATGCTGTTTATCTTGATTTTAAAACCGCAATTGAAAAACTAGGTGTAGATACCATTAGAGAACGTTACGGTAATTTATTTACCATGTATGAAAAAATTACTGCTATTAATGCTTATAAAGAGCCTATGAAAATATCACCCGCTGCTCATTTTTCTATGGGTGGATTATGGGTAGATTATGAATTACAAACCTCAATTCCTGGATTATTTGCTGTTGGTGAAGCTAATTTTGCAGATCACGGTGCTAACCGATTAGGTGCTAATTCACTTTTACAAGCATCTGTTGATGGCAATTTTATTTTACCTAATACCATTTCAAATTATTTATCAAATGAAATAAGAGCTGGAAAAATTTCAACAGATACTCCTGAATTTGAAGAAGCTGAAAAAGCAGTAAAAGAACAAGTTGAAAAACTGTTAGCTATTAAAGGAACAATGCCTGTAGATAAAATACACAGGAGATTAGGTAAAATTATGTTCAAAGAAGTTGCAATGTCTAGAAATGAAAAAGGATTAAAATGGGCAATTGAAGAAATTAAAAAACTTCGTAAAGAATTTTGGGAAAATGTAGCTGTGTCCGGAGATCAAAATGGTCCTAATTCAGAATTAGAAAAAGCAGGTCGATTAGCTGATTATTTAGAAATAGCTGAACTAATGGCAGTTGATGCTTTAAATAGAAAAGAAAGTTGTGGAGCTCATTTTAGAGAAGATTTTCAAACAGAAGATGGTGAAGCTATGCGTGATGACAAAAACTTTATGTATTCATCTGCTTGGGAATGGGAAAATGGTGATAATTGGAAATTACATAAAGAACCATTAGAATTCACTGAGGTTAAACCAACGGTTCGCTCCTATAAATAAAATTTAAGATTATGAAACTGACACTTAAAATATGGCGTCAAGAAAACGCCAAAACTAAAGGAAAAATGGTAACTTATGAAATGTCTGATTTAAGTCAGGACATGTCGTTCTTAGAAATGCTAGACGTTTTAAACCAATCTCTTGCTATTAAAGGAGAACGAGTTATTGAATTTGACCACGATTGTCGTGAAGGTATTTGCGGACAATGTTCTTTAGTAATTAATGGGCAAGCACACGGACCAGAATCACATTACACAACTTGCCAAACTCATTTACGATCTTTTAAAGATGGAGATACTTTATATATTGAACCTTTTAGAGCCAATTCTTTCCCTGTTATTAGAGATTTAAAAGTGGACAGAAGTTCTATGGATAAAATCATTCAAGCAGGTGGTTATATTTCTTCTTTTACAGGAATGGCTCCAGAAGCAAATGCAATTCCTATTCATCATGACATTGCAGAAAGTGCTTTTGATAGTGCTGCTTGCATTGGCTGTGGTGCTTGTGTAGCAACTTGTAAAAATTCTTCTGCAGCATTATTTGTATCTGCTAAAATAAGCCACTTAGCCAAATTACCTCAAGGAAAAGTTGAACGTGAAGAACGTGTTCAATGGATGATAAACGCTCATGATGAAGAAGGGTTTGGTAGCTGTACAAATACAGGAGCATGTGCTATGGTATGCCCTCAAGAAGTGCAATTAATTGATATAACACGTATGAATTTTGAATATAATAGAGCACTCTGCCATTCAAAAGAATAAAACTATCTATTTCATAAAAAAATAGGGTTTTTGTTTAACAACAGAAACCCTATTTTTATTAATATTATTTTTTATAAATTTAAAAGTTTCTAAATTAAAAACTAATGAAAAAACTAATCTTACTTATTTTATTAATTTCAGCTTCTACTTTTTCTCAACAATTTGATATTAAAAAATTTAAAGATATTAAAACTCGTGCTATTGGTCCTGCAGGTATGAGTGGTAGAATTACCGCTATTGATGTAGTTACTAATAATACCGATATTATGTATGTTGGCTCTGCATCAGGTGGTTTATGGAAGTCTGAAAGTGGTGGCGTAGATTGGAATCCTATTTTTGATAAATACGGACCAATGTCTATAGGTGCAATAGCTATTCAACAAAGCAATCCTGATGTTATTTGGATTGGTACTGGAGAAGGAAACCCTAGAAATAGCGTTTCTGGCGGATTCGGTTTGTATAAAAGTTTAGATGCTGGTAAAACCTGGAAATTAGTTGGTTTAGAAAAAACACGAAATATTCAAAGAATAATAATTGATAAAACCAATCCAAATATTGTTTATGTTGGAGCTATTGGTTCCTCTTGGGGAGAGCATTCTGAACGCGGCGTTTTTAAAACTACGGATGGAGGAAAAATTTGGAAAAAATCCTTATTTGTAAATAACAAAACTGGCTGCGCAGATTTAGTTGTTGACCCAAACAACCCAAATAAATTAATGGCAGCCATGTGGGAACACCAAAGAAAACCTTGGACATTTAAATCTGGTGGTCAAGGTTCGGGAATATATTTAACCTATGATGGTGGTGAAAACTGGAAAAAAATAACCGATAAAAATGGGTTGCCAGAAGGTAATTTAGGAAGAATTGGTTTAGCAATTGCTGCCAGCAACCCAAAAATTGCTTATGCGTTAGTGGAAGCTAAAAAAAATGCATTGTACAAAACTGAAGATGGTGGTGAAAACTGGAAAAAAGTAAATGATAAATCTAGCGGAAGAGGAAAAAATGGCATTGGAAACAGACCTTTTTATTATTCTGATATTTATGTAGATCCCTCAAATGAGAATAGACTTTACACTATTTTTACTTATGTAAATGTTAGTAATGATGCTGGAAAAACCTTCAAACAATTAATGCCTACTTATAACTCTGATAAAGGGGTGCATTCTGACCATCACGCTTGGTGGATTGATCCTAATAACCCAAGTTTTATGCTAGATGGTAATGATGGTGGATTAAATATTACGCATAACAAAGGGAAAACTTGGCGATTTGTTGAAAATTTGCCAGTTGGACAGTTTTATCATATTAACGTAGATAATGATTTTCCATATAATGTATATGGAGGAATGCAAGATAATGGTTCTTGGTCTGGCCCAGCATATGTGTTGAAAGCGCAAGGAATTAGAAATTCATATTGGCAAGAATTAATGTTTGGTGATGGATTTGATGTGATTCCTGATCCTACAAATTCACAATTTGGATACGCCATGTCGCAACAAGGATACGTTGGCAGATATAACCAAAAAACTGGTTACACAAAAATGATTAGACCAACGCATCCAAACCCTGATGTTAAACTTCGTTTTAACTGGAACGCTGCAATTGCCATGAATCCTATAGATAAAAAAACAATTTATTTTGGAAGTCAATTTGTGCATAAATCTGTGGATAAAGGTTATACTTGGCAAATTATTTCGCCAGATTTAACCACCAATAATAAAGAGCAACAGAAACAATTTGAAAGTGGCGGATTAACCATGGATGCTACCGGTGCGGAAAATCATTGTACCATTTTAGCAATTGAACCTAGCACTTTAGATGCGGATTTAATTTGGGTTGGAACTGACGATGGCAATATTCAACTTACTAAAGATGGCGGAAATACTTGGGTAAATGTTGCTAAAAACATTAAAGGGTTTCCCAAAGGAAGTTGGATTCCTCAAATTAGAGCTTCAAAATTTAATAAAGGTGAGGCTTATGTTGTTGTAAATAATTATAGACAATTCGATTTTAAACCTTACTTATTTAGAACACGAGATTATGGAAAAACTTGGGAAAATTTATTAAAAAGCAAATCGGAAACTTTTGGATATACGCATGCTATTGTTCAAGATATAGTAGCTCCTAAATTACTTTTCTTAGGAACAGAATATGGTTTATATATTAGTATTGATGAAGGAAAAACTTGGACAAAATGGACCAATAATTTTCCAAAGGTTTCTACTATGGATCTCGTTATTCAACCAAGAGAACAGGATTTAGTTATTGGCACTTTTGGCCGCGCAATTTATGTATTAGACGATATTCGTCCTTTTAGAGCTTTAGTTAAAGAAGGAAAACAATTATTAAATAAACCATTATATTTATTTACGCCTCCAAAGGCATTTATTACCCAAAATCAGCAACCATCAGGAACTCGCTTTGGTGCTAATGCTATGTTTAATGGAGATAATAGAAAAAAAGGCATTATGATTACCTATAGCATCAACAAACCAGACTACAAAAAAAGAAATAATATTTTATCCAAAAACAAAAAAGAAGATAAATCCAAATCCGTAAAATCGGTAAAACCAGAAGTNNAAATTTGATTCTATTTTCTTTCAAGTTTTTAATAGTAACAACGAATTAATACGGAGCATTAAAAATAAAGCTCCAAAAGAAAATGGTTTACACAGAATGTATTGGCATTTTGAAGAAAACGGAAAACGAGGTCCATCAAGAAAAATTATTAAAAAAAATACAAATTTACCATCAGGAGTTACGGTTTTACCTGGAGTTTATACGATAAAACTTCATTTTGGAAATCAAACAGCAACTCAAAAAATTACAGTGGCTTATGATCCAAGAGTTAAAATATCCATGGAAGTTTTACAAAGTAAATACAATTTATTAAAACAACTAAATACTAAATTAGGAATTGCAGGCGAAGCTAATCAACGCTTACTAAATTCCAAAAAAATTGTAAAAGATTATCAAAAACGAATTAAAGCGCAAAACAAAAAAGAAAAATTTAAAAATTTACTAAAATCACATACGGTAATTTTAAAGAAAATTGATGGTTTGGTGGATGATATGTTGGGCAAAGAAGATAAAAGGCAAGGAATTACGGCAACTGAGTTTCCAAGTACTATTTCTTATTTGTATTTGGCAAGAGGCTATGTAAATTCTTTATTGCAAAAACCTGGATTAACAGAAATTACTTTAGTTAAAAATGCCAATAAAAAAGTAGGGGATGTAATTTCTAAAATCAATAAATTTTACGAAACAGATTGGACAGAA
>DGOU01000201.1 GCA_002390165.1 Lutibacter sp. UBA4458 | reverse complement strand
AAAACAAGATCCAAAACCAGGACAACCTGAAAGACCAGCAATATCCAATGAAAGAGTTAATAACCTCGTTTTAAAGAAGTTGAAGATCGCACTGGAATTAACA
The DNA here is from genome assembly GCA_002390165.1 of Lutibacter sp. UBA4458. GTDB lineage: Bacteria > Bacteroidota > Bacteroidia > Flavobacteriales > Flavobacteriaceae > Lutibacter. The sequence continues at coordinate 2,872 of DGOU01000201.1, read as the reverse complement.
AGTGAGGATATGCTTGAAATCTTAGAACGTGCAGGAGTCACTGTAACAAAAGGAGAATTAAGCGCTTTATTACGAAAAGAAGGCCACAAGAATTATAAAGAGTGCGGAGATAGATATGCTAGGAATTTCTTAAAAGGATTAGCAATAAAATATAGAGATAAGTAATTAAAAAAATTGAACTTCCTTAAAAATAGCACACTCATTTGAGTGTGCTATTTTTGTTTTAACAATTCAAGTCCATATAAATCTTCAAGTAGTTATCACCTGCTACGAAGACAAATACTCGAATTGATGGAATCTAATAAGGGTTCTTCTCTAACACATCTACTTATCTAATAGAAAAAATGGGGAAACCTTGATTTTAAAAAGCTAATTTCTTGATTAGAAAAACTTTACGCAGCTCTTCAATTTGATACGAAACTATATTTTATTTTTAAATAGTAAACGTATGTCTCTATCATTATTAGTAAAATTTCGTATCTTACAAAATGGGGAAGAACTGTGCATCAGTATCTAAACAGTATTTAAACTATGAAGGAGTTGAAAAGATTTATTGAGTTTTTAAAAGAGAACTAGTTACCGTTAGATACTGACATCCTTAATAGTTCTTTAGAGAACATTAAGTAGAGACAACTATGTCTTTCACTAATATTCGCCCATAATAACCAAAGTAAAGGAGAGAATATTGTTGTATTTCACTAATGAAGAAATTCCAACGATCGCAATAACAGGCAGTAATGGAAAGACATCAACACGTGAGTTCATTGCATCTGTTTTAGAAACTCAATGGAATGTATTAAAAACAGTTGGGAACAAGAATTTACCTATTAGCACCCAACAAATGATGGCGCAATTTGATCCTTCTAAACATGAAGCCATCCTTTTAGAATTAGGAATGGGAAAGCAAGGTGCAGGGGAACAACACTGTAATTATTTTCAGCCTAATATATCTGTTATTACGAATATAGGCACAGCTCATTACGGAAATTTAGGAAATAGTATTGAGACTACAGCTCAATACAAATCAGTATTGATCAAACGTATGAAATCCGATGGACTATTGCTTTTAAATAAAGATGATAAAAACTCAAAGCAATTGGATACATCAACTTTTAAAGGAAAACTCATAACAATAGGAATAAATTCAAATGCTAATTATAAAGCATCTAATATCGTGTATCTTAGAAATGGGATGAGATTTCAAGTCTCAATGAATGGACAAAATGAGGTATTCTTTATACCTACCTTTGGAGAACATAATGTATATAACGCGTTATTTGCCATTGCACTTGCTGATAAGTTAGGTTTTCCATTACAGATAATACGTGAAGGATTAAGAAATTATCAAGTTCCAATTAAGCGCTTAAATGTTTACAACTTAAAAGAAGAATCAATTCTTATTGATGATACTGTAAATTCAAATCCTCAGTCCGTTAAGGCCGCAATTGATGTACTTATTAACATAGGTAAAGATAAAAAGAAAATCGTTGTTCTAGGAAGCATGTTAGAATTAGGTGACTATACAAGTGAAGGTCATCGCGAGATAGGAAAGTACGCTGCTGAGAAAAAGGTTGATGTAATTTACACTTTCGGGGATTTATCGATTGATATACACAAAGGAGCCATTGATCATGGTTTTTCGATAGAAAAGATAAAACACTTTAATAATCGTAATGAATTGCATCAAGAATTAAAAAGCTCAATAGAGCAAAATAGCATTATTTTAGTTAAAGGGTCTAGTTTAATGAATATGAATAAAACGGCTGAGTATTTGCGAAATAATTTTCTTTACACCATGGTTTTTAACAAAGACCTCAAAGATGAGATTTTACTTAATCCTGCTACATTCGCTTTAATGAAAATCGAGCAATCCACGATTATCCTTCAATATGGTTCATTTTCAAAGACACTAAATATCCTACTTGATGACAAAGTAAGTGCTGGAGAAGTTCAACTGCCCAAACATTTATCAAATGATCTTTCCATAATTGATTTACCATATGAATATATAGTAAAAGATAATCATATCCAAATCGGTCCTGTTATTGGCTTTCTTGTATACTCTCGCTATATTGAGGATTCAAAGCAACAGTTATTACGTTTAAAAGACTATGACATGATTAAAGGTCTCATTTTTATGTTCAGACCTACCGAAATCGAAAGCGAGAAAAACACACTAACTGGATTCTATTATGATTCTGCTTCAAATGAGTTTAAACAAGGTACATTTCCTTATCCTTCTGTTGTTTTCAACCGAATTCCTCTGCGAGAAAAAAGATATCAGCATTTGAAAATGCGTCTAGGAGACAATATATTTAATTACCCTTATCGAAATATCGATAAATTATCTTTTTGGGATAAAATGAAAATTGTTCCTAAACTAAAAAAGTACCTTCCAATAACAAAGGCGTTCACTGGAGTGAAAAGTCTTTTATCAATATTTAAAAAGCATGATTCGGTTTATTTAAAGCCAGTATCAATGGCAGGTGGTAATGGCATTATTCAAGCGAAAAAACTGGATGATGGATTCTTGTTAACTGATTATAATGGTGAATGTTTTCATTTGACATCAGTCAAAGAATTAAAAACTGCACTTAAAAAGCATTTATTAAACAGAACGTATATTATTCAACAAGAGATAGAATCTTTTACAAATACAGGAGAAAAAATAGATTTTAGAATTTATATCCAAAAAGATTACACCATGAAATGGAAATTTTCAGGAATTGAAACGAAGATTGCAAAATCAGGCAGTGTTGTCTCAAACTCAAAATATAGAGCAAGAATCGAACCAGGAGAATTAGCAATTAGTAAATATTATAATCTTAGTAAAGAGGAAACAGAAAAGAAAATTAATGAAATTACAAATGTA
>DGOU01000157.1 GCA_002390165.1 Lutibacter sp. UBA4458 | reverse complement strand
GGCTTTGAAGAATTTGATGAAAGTTATATCATAGGAGATATTCGCCATATCCAAAAAATTAATAAATGGGAAGATGATAAGGTTGGTGGTTTTGAGGTGTTTATTCATGATTTTGATGATTTGAAAGAAACAGGATTTCAAGTGTATAGTGACATAGACTCCTCTTTAAACGCTTATACTATTGCCGAAAAATTCCCCGCTATATTTGAATGGCTACGTCTATTTGATACCAATATAGCCGTTATAATTGGCATTATGATATTGATTGCTGGTATTAACATGATCACAGCCTTATTGGTTTTAATTTTAGAGCGAACTCAAATGATTGGTATATTAAAAGCTCTTGGAAATAACAATTGGAGTATTCGTAAGATATTTTTGTACAATGCCTCCTATCTGATTGGCAGAGGTTTATTTTGGGGCAATATTATTGGCATAGGATTACTTTTAATTCAAAAATATTTTGGTATAATTTCTTTGAATCCAGAAACTTATTATGTGAGTCAAGCTCCTGTTTATCTTAGCATTAAGCATATAGCCATGATTAATTTGGGCACCTTAATCTTATGTTTGTTAATGTTAATTATACCATCACTAATTGTTAGTAAAATTAGTCCGGTAAAAGCAATAAAATTTGATTAAATTTGCAAACTATTAATGGATAACTAAGATTTATATTTTAAAATAAATTTTCAAAGATGAAATATGATATTATAATTATTGGAAGTGGACCCGGAGGATATGTGACAGCAATTAGAGCATCACAACTTGGTTTTAAAGTTGCTGTTGTTGAAAGAGAAAACCTTGGAGGTATTTGTTTGAACTGGGGTTGCATTCCTACAAAAGCTTTGTTAAAAAGTGCTCAGGTATATGATTACTTAAAACATGTAGATAGTTATGGTTTGAAGGCTAAAGAAATTGATAAAGATTTTTCAGCAATTATAAAACGAAGTCGGAATGTTGCTGAAGGGATGAGCAAAGGCGTTCAGTTTTTAATGAAAAAAAATAAAATTGATGTCATTGATGGTTTTGGAAAAATAAAATCTGGTAAAAAAGTTGAAGTTACCGATAAAGATAAAAAAGTTACCGAATATTCGGCGGATCATATAATTATTGCGACGGGTGCTAGATCTCGTGAATTGCCATTTTTACCTATAGATGGGAAAAAAGTTATAGGCTACCGCCAAGCGATGACTCTACCTAAACAACCAGATTCTATGATTATTGTAGGTTCAGGGGCTATTGGTGTTGAATTCGCTCATTTTTATAACTCTATGGGAACTAAAGTAACGATTGTTGAATTTTTACCAAATGTAGTTCCGTTGGAAGATGAAGAAGTTTCAAAACAATTTGAACGCTCGTTAAAAAAGTCTAAAATTAAAGTAATGACCAATTCAAGTGTAACTAAGGTGGACACTTCGGGTAAAGGTGTAAAAGCTACGGTAACTACTAATAAAGGTGAAATAACTTTAGAAGCAGATGTAATTCTATCCGCAGTTGGAATAAAATCAAATATTGAGAATATTGGGTTAGAAGATGTTGGAATTGTAATTGATAAAGATAAAATTTTGGTAAATGACTTTTACCAAACAAATTTACCTGGTTATTATGCTATTGGTGATGTTGTTCCTGGGCCTGCCCTGGCACATGTCGCTTCTGCGGAAGGAATTACTTGTGTAGAAAAAATTGCAGGTTTAAATCCGGAATCGATTGATTATGGTAATATTCCTGGATGTACTTATGCAACACCTGAAATTGCAAGTGTAGGTTTAACAGAAAACCAGGCAAAAGAAAAAGGCTTTGATATTAAAGTTGGTAAATTTCCATTTTCAGCATCTGGTAAAGCTGCTGCTGCTGGAACTACCGAAGGATTTGTAAAAGTAATTTTCGACGCGAAATATGGTGAATGGTTGGGTTGCCATATGATTGGTGCAGGAGTAACCGATATGATTGCTGAAGCTGTTTTAGGGAGAAAATTAGAAACTACAGGTCATGAGGTTTTAAAAGCTATTCATCCACATCCTACGATGAGTGAAGCGGTTATGGAAGCTGTTGCTGATGCTTATGATGAGGTGATACATCTTTAAAGTTAAAAGTTTAAAGTAAAAAGTTAAAACTCTCACTCACGGGGTGAATCTAACCGTAACAGAGATATTCACCCCGTGAATAGCAAAAAACATGTCAATTCACCTGATGACTCTACCCGTTGAGTTTATTAGTCATCTGATGATTGGGTAAGGAATTAGTGAGTGCTTGACTAATAATTACAAAACAGTTATAGTCAAACCCTCACTTAGTAAGCGATATTCATCTGATTAATGGTTTGACTTACTTCCATCACTCCCCAATAATTTTAACTGGCGGGTTTCCAACTCGGAATATACATGGTCTCCAGTTGGGTTATAAGATAAAAAAACTCTCTTGAGAATTTCAAGAGAGTTTTTTTATTCGTGATTTTCTAGATTATTTATGATGCATTATTTCCAGTTTAAGACGATTAAACATTAACTATAAACTGGACCAATTAGAAGTTCGGAGAAAACCAATATCAATATCTTTATGTTAGGTATTGTTTGCTAAGGAGTTCCTTTACTTTATTGTTTTCAATACTTGATAAAATAGGCAACTCTAATTGTAATGAACGAATCATTCTTGTAAACAGATATATCAGGTTTTTTGGTAAAGACAGAATAGATTGTTCGGTTGTAGATAGAGAGTTCGTTGGACAAGATTTCTTTTGTCTGGTGTTATAAAGTAGGAAAACATTTACATCATGATATCAAACCGATTAAAATCAAAAAAACATCTAAAAGAACAACATATTATAATCAATATTTATAAAGAAATAAATACAAAACTACTTGTAAAACAACATTTTATTAGCTAACTTTAATGTCCTAATTTTTAATATTTCTATTGTTGAAAATTTTATTCTTATAAGTTTTGGTGAAAATTTTCTCAAAAAAGGAATATGTTAACTCAAGTTAACATTTGTAGTCAATGTTGTTGAATAAAAGCATGTATGGAATCTACTGTTCAAAAAATAAATTCCTGGTTGATCAACTACCTACACCATCCTGGCGATAGCGAGGAAACAATTATGATCAAAAAGATCTGGTGGCTTCTTAACGTTACCGGATTACCTTTATTAATACTAATGAGTGCTGTAATTGGAACACATGAAGGTTCTTTTGTAGTATTTCTAAATTCTATATGGATAAGTTCTATAGTTTTAAGTCTTTTTGTATTTCATTTTCATAAAAATCATATTGAAACATATGCTTTATTTTCACAAATTGTAATCCTTGTACTTTCAATTGTGAAAGCTTATCTAATGGGAGGCCTATTACATGCTGGCGGTGTTATCTTTATTGGCCTTATTGCCCCTGTTTATGCAATCACCTTACCTAATAAGAAACGAGCATTTTTTATTTTCTTATTCTTTATGATTGGGATGATAACAGTAACATTATTACAACCTGATAACCCAAAGAGTTACATCATATATTATTACTTTCTAGGTTTCACAATAGGTATTTCCATGGCTTTTCTAGGACTTTATTATTATACAACCCAATTTGAAAAGCTAAAAAAGAAAGAAAAACACAGAATGAAAGAACTGGATGAATTTAAAACAAAATTCTACACTCATATTACACATGAATTTCGTACACCATTAACCATTATTCTGGGTATGGCCGATCAAATAAAAGACAATCCGGATGAATGGATGGATGAAGGATTGAAAATGATCAAACGTAATGGTAAGAACCTGTTGAATCTAACCAATCAAATGCTCGATCTGTCTAAATTAGAAGCCAGTCTAATAGCGGTAAATTTGATTCAGGATGATATTGCCATTTATATAAAATATCTGATAGAGTCTTTTCATTCACTTGCTGATTCAAAAAAAATTAAAATATTATTTAAAGCAGAGCCTGAAGAAATTATAATGGACTTCGACCCTGATAAAGTTATGGATATCATATCAAATCTCCTTTCAAACGCTATAAAATTTACACCTGTAGGAGGGTTGATACATGTTTCTGTTATAAAAGATGGAAATACTTCAGAAAATCAATTGATCTTAACTGTTAAGGATACAGGATCAGGAATACCAAAAGAACATCTTCCAAAAGTTTTTAACAGGTATTTTCAATCAGATAACAGTAAAGAACAACTTACAGCTGGAACTGGGCTTGGTCTAGCTTATACAAAAGAACTGGTAAAATTACTGAAAGGAAAAGTTTGGGTAAAAAGTATATTAAACAAAGGTTCTACATTTACTGTTTGTTTGCCAATAACCAATAAAGAGCAGAAAGGACATGAACAGCTTTTAAAAGAATTTGATCTTTCTGAACGTTCAAATATTTCTGATAAAAAACCTAAGCATAAGCATGAAGAAAATAAGAATGAGAAATTAGTAATACTAATTGTAGAAGATCATAAAGATGTAACACAATATCTAAGCTCTATCTTATCTAAAGATTATCAAATTGAATATTCTAAAAATGGAAAAGATGGTTTTGAAAAGGCCATTAATTTGATACCTGATCTGGTGATAAGTGATGTGATGATGCCGGTAATGGATGGTTTTTCATTTTGTAAAAAATTAAAAAAAGACCTTAGAACAAGTCATATACCGGTAGTTATCTTAACAGCCCTAAATGGTGTAGAATCAAAAATGGAAGGACTAAATGCAGGTGCTGACGTTTATCTGGCTAAACCTTTCAACAGAAAAGAATTATTTGTCCGAATAGAAAAGTTAATAAAACTACGAAAATCACTACAGGAAAGATATAAGACATTGGCTATATTGCCAGATGCTTCTCAATATATTTCAGATCATAGATTAACAACAGAAGATTCTTTTATGAAAAAAGTACGTGAAAATCTGGAAACACATCTTTGTGAAGAAGAATTTGGGATTACTGAATTGTGTCGTTCCATGGCAATGAGCAGATCACAACTATACCGTAAATTTTCAGCACTTACCAATACAAGTATTCATCAATTTATTCGAAAACTTCGTTTGATAAAAGCTAAAGAATTATTGCTTAGCACTGAATTAAACGTTAGTGAAGTAGCCTATGATACCGGATTTAAAAATCTTTCTCACTTTAGCAGAGTTTATTCAGAAGAGTTTGGTGTGTCACCAAGCAAAGCAAAAGGTTAATTAATAAATCCGCTAGTTTCTCCATTTATCTAAACGACTACCCATTTCTCTTCAATTTGATACAAATAGCAAAACATTTGGCACATTTAGTAAAGCCTTACACTTTTATAACAATTAATTTTATTGGTGATAAATCAACTGAGTTTGTTACTAGAAATAGACTATTTAATCAATAGAAAGAATCAAGTTTATAAACTCAGAAGATATTGTTTAACTTTTAAAAATCTTTATCATGAAAAAATTAATTTTTATTATTGGATTTCTTACAGCAATTACGACGTTATGTTGTTGCGATAACGATATTCTTGAACTAGATGATAATCAAGAAAGTAAATTGATTATCCATAAGAGTAAATTACAAAACAAAGAGTTTATAAGTGATGCTCTTACCGACAATGTCATTGGTAATTCAAATATCAGGAAAATGCAGGTTTATACCCCGCCCGGATATGACAGAAAAAATGCACAAGGATATCCTGTTGTTTATCTACTTCACGGCTTACCATTCTCTGAAAAGTCATTTATTGATATACAATCCTGGGAGGAATGGGTAGATCCCAACGGTGTATTTAAAAATTATCCTGACTTTCCTGAAGAAGGGTTTAAAGATTGGATGGATGAACTTATTCTCTCAAAAAAGATTGCTCCAATGATTATTGTTATGCCAAATGCTGCTAGTGCTTATGGGTTTAGTTTTTATTCCAATTCTATATTGAATGGTAATTTCGAAGACTATATTGCTTATGATCTGGTTAATTATATAGATAACAGATATAATACGATTACCAATAGAGATAGTCGTGCTGTTATTGGTTTTTCACAAGGTGGTTATGGTGCTATGAAACTTGGTATGAAACACGCTGATAAATTTGGTGTTGTAGCTTCACACAGTGCCCCATTATTCTTTCAGGCATTTCCGGCCTATATACCTCAAATAATTACAGAAAACCCTGACGGTATGATTGGACCAGATCCTTCAAAATTTCTAACTAGTGCTATGTATGCCATGTCGGCAGCATGGTCTCCAAATTTGAATAATCCACCTTTTATGGTAGATCTTTTCTTTGAATATCCTTCTGGTGAAATAATTGATTCTGTTTTGGCGCAATGGCTTGAAAACGATCCTTATACAATGTTAGATATTTATGGTGATGATTTCAAATCTTTAAATGGCATCTATTTTGATGTTGGAGAATTGGATGAGTTTGGTTGGGGTTTAACTTATGGTTACTTCATTCAAAAGTTAGATGCAATGGGTATAGATCATACTTCTGCATTCCACGGTGGTGGTCATTTTGATAAAATGTTTTCCAGATTGAATATTTCTTTAGAGTTCTGTTCAGAAAACATGATCAAATAATAATAGAAATACCAATGATCATCATTTATTATTAAAAAACAAGTAATAAAATATAATCTCAACAGGTTTGGCAGAACTTGTTGGGATTAATTTAATTTACATTTAAAACTTTATTATATTACTGAAAGAAATGATATAGTTGTATATAAATTTTTGTCTAGTACTTATTCAAAATACTTTCCAACCCAAAAAGAACCAAAAATTATTTCTCTTTTGTTTTTATCAAAGGTTATCCCTAAAGAATTAATAAGTAATATCAAATAACAAACTTTTTTCACTAGTATTCGCTAAAAACTAAAAAAAGAACATGATTATAAATAGGGGCCTGACAAACTATCGATAGCAATTATTGCTAATACACCTACTACACCTACAGCCGGTATGGCAATTGTAAGCACCGTTGACAAGGTTTTATTTTTAAGATGAATTTCATTAATCGTGCTTTCCGTTAATAGAATTGTTTCATATTTATTATCACTATATTTTATTAATCCTTGATCAGATAATTTTGAAGCTGTTTCAGATCCTTTTTTGACAACACCGTAAATTTGACCATCTTCTTTTTTTAGCTTATGTAATTTATAGATATCATTCGAATCGGTAATTACTTTAATCTTGTCATCTGATTGTATAGCTTCATCTACCGTTGCAATTTTAGAATGATATACAACACAACTTTGAAGTGTTATAAGAAACATAAAAAAAATAGAGATCTTTTTTAAATATAAACGTAAGGTTTTCATAATTTCTTAATTTAATTAAGTTAATCTTAAACCGGACATATTTCTAAATCATCTACATTCACCGATGTTTTAACAAAAAGATAAAGATCTTCATCATTTCCTTCTTTAACAACTACTCTAATAGTTTCTCCTTGCGGGGTAAGTGTTACAGTAATAATTTCTCCTTCATCAGTATATTTAATAATTAGTTTATCTTTCGAATTTTCAACCAATTCAACACCTTCTGATTCAAAATCAACAGAATAAAAATAACAATCATCAATTAAAATCCAGCTTTCAATAAATTTGTTGGGATTATCATTTAATCTTACGTAAAAAGTAAACTCATCTTCTGTATACACCCATTTTGTTCCATCATACTTTTCTAAAAAAGTTTGAAAGTCATCATCGTCATCATCAGAACAACTATTAAAAATAACAGCAAATCCGAGGATAATAAAAAAGTAAAGTAATTTGTGTTTAAAAATTGTAGTTTTCATAGTGTTATCTTTTAATTATTTAAATAAAAAATTAATTAACACTATAAAGTTATGGCCCTAAAAAGAATCAAACAATGATGATGGTCAATAAAACCATTGATTCTCATCATTGTTCTAGTATTTAAAAAAAGATTGGGCTAACTTTTAACTATTCTATTAGGAGTTGTATATGACTTTATTTACCAAGGTTTTTTTATTTCTGGCTTTGAGTTCTTTAATATTTTTTAACAATCAGTTTTTAAAGATACTCTTAATCAATTATTTCAAATTCCTGTTTTGTATCTGGCAAAATTACACCAGTCTTTTCAACAATATCCTTAAAACGCGGTTCATTATATAAAGAGTAAAAATGAGGCTCCAATATATAAATGGGTAAATCTTCATTGTGGTACTTATAGGCAACTTCTAGGTATTCAAGTGCACCTTGTTTTTTGTTGATAAACATATGTGCTTGAGCAATTACAGTAGGATTAGAACAATATAATTCTTCCCCTTTAGTGGCTCCTACGAGCCAGTAACTAATGGAATTATCAAAGGATTCATTGGAGTATATATCAGCCATTTTTTCATTTCCCATATCTCTTAAAAACTTTCCCCATGAGGTTTGAGCAGTTTCCTTTTGACCTGAGAAATACTGTACATGCCCTACACCTTCCCATGCAAAGACATAATCGGGAGATAGTTTTAGTACTTTTTCGTACTGAATTAAAGATCTTTTATAATCATTTGCTATAAAATAATTTTTAGCAACAAAAGATCCAATTCTCGGATTAAGGGGGTCCAACTTTTCGGCTAATAAAGCTTCTTCTATTGCCTTATTATAATTATTTTTAATTAAATAGTACTTTGAAAGCAACATATGCCCATAGGAATTGTTTGGTTCCATTTGCAAACCTTTTTCAAGCATTTTTTTCATTTCCTCCCAGTCCCAATCAAATTTACCTATCATATTTCCTTTTGTTATATAAGCTTCTGCCAGAGAATTATCCAATTCAATTGCTTTGTCAATGGCTTCACGACATTTTTTTCTGTGAATTAATTTTTCTTCGTTATTTGAAATAAATTTATTCATTAAAATATAATCTTCAGCAAGTATAACATAGGCAGGAGCGAAAGTTGAATCCAGTTTTATCGATTTCTCCAAATATTCTATAGATCTTTTAACTGACTCGGTGTTTTGCTGATTCCATAAATGTCGACCTCTTAAATAAAGTTCATAGGCTTCAAAATTATCGGTTATTTGTGTGTTAAATACTTTCTCTTCTTCAGGGCTTATAACAATCTTTAATTGCTTAACGATTTTTTTAGAAACATCATTTTGAATTTCAAATACTTTATCAAAGTTATCACTATAATTTTCTGCCCAGATCTGATTGTCATTAGCATCAATTAACTTTGCAGTAATAATTATCTCATCCTTATGTTTTCTTACATTTCCTTCCAGTATATAGGAAACTCCCAATTCTTTTGCTATCTCGGGAATTGTTTTATTAGAACTTTTAAATTTTTCTACAGAAGTATGTGATATTACTTTTTTTATACCTTTTATTTTAGATAGATTGGTTCGTATATCTTCAGTAACTCCGTTACAAAACCATTCCGTATCTCCACCTGAACTATAATCATCAAAAGGTAAAACTGCTATGGATTTTTCGGTGATTGAAGTTAAAGTATTTGAAGAAACTTTTGGCTTTGTTTTATTAATAAAGGATACTCCAATAGCAATTAGAAGTGTAATGAGTATGATTATGTTCAGACGTTTATTGGTAGTTGTAGTAAGGGTTTGATCTTCAGAAAACTTTGCTGTTCTTTTTATTCCTTCCGGAGTAACCTGATATGCCCATGAAAAAAAGATCCAAATAGGAAGACCTATAACCAAAAAGAAAGTCACTGTTTTTAAAACCCAGTCCGGTGCATTGACAATGGGTAATATAATTGAAGCCACTTGCAGTAAAACCCAGGAAACAACTAAATATGCCAGGGTTTCTTTAATAACATTCCTTCGTTTTAGCTCTTTAAAAAAATTGCTCATGAATATCACTTTACACCATAAAACAACTTACTGATAATGAGTAACTTGTTATTTTATTGATTAAAGGTAGTATTAGCCTGTTTAATATATTATGATTTTTGTCATATTACGTATCAATTGATACAAATAACCTTGATGTAAATTGTCTTAGACTTTATTTTATCTCTGCCACTCCCCAATAATTATAGCTCGCAGGTTTCCAACCCGGAATATACATGGTGTCAAGTTGTGTAATTTTAAACCCATTTTTAGTAATTAATTGAGGAATATTCTTATTAAGATTACATCCACCACCAACTCTTTTCCAATAGGGGTTAATTTTATTTTGCCAATAAGCTATATGATCATCCGGTGCTAAGCCATGTTCACAAAATAATAATTTTCCATTGGGTTTTAAAACTCTTATTACTTCTGTTAAGGCAGTTTGTGGGTCTTTTATAGTACAAAGAGAATAGGTAATTACTAAATTATCAAATTCGTTATCTTGAAATGGAAGCTCTTCCGCGAAAGCTTTTACAAAATTAAAATCGAATTTTAAATGTTCAATTTTGTTTTTATTTAATTCCCAAATTTCAATAGACGGATCAATTCCGGTTAGATTATCCACTTTCTTATTATCATAATAGTTTAGGTTTAAACCTGAACCAATTCCAATTTCCAATACATTTCCAAAAGCTAAGGGAATGATTTTAGCTCTTTGGTACATGGTTGGTTTTGATTTACAAGCCCAGTTTACAACCTTAGGGAGTACATATTTATCGTAAAGATTTGCCATTAATTTTAACTTTAAATAATTGTAAATTTAGGAAAAATAAGTTATTTTATATAGCGCAAGAAGAGAGCCCAATCTGTGCTAATAATAAATAATAGTTATACAAAAATAAAAACAATCAATTACAATTATAGTTAATGCATAGTATTAAGAAATAAATTTGTAATCTAAATAGTAATAATTTATAAATCTATAATTATGGAAACACAAGAGGCAACAACATTTATGCCAAGAATTGGAGATATTGCTCCAAATTTTACAGCCAAAACAACAAAAGGAGATATTACATTACATGATTTCGCAAAAGATAAATGGATTGTTTTATTTTCTCATCCTGCCGATTTTACACCTGTTTGTACTACAGAAATGAGTGGTTTTGCACAAAGAAAAGATGAGTTTACTGCTTTGAATACAGAATTACTTGGGCTAAGTATTGATAGTATTCATGCGCATTTAGGGTGGGTAAATAATGTTAGAGAAAAAACTGGGGTCTATTTTGATTTTCCGATAATTGCTGATATAGATATGAAAGTTTCTAAACTTTATGGTATGTTGCAGCCTAACGAAAGTGAAACAGCTGCAGTAAGAGCCGTTTTTTTTATTGATCCAAAGAAAAAAATAAGGTTGGTAATGTATTATCCATTGAATGTTGGAAGAAATATGAATGAAATACTTAGAGCCTTAGATGCTTTGCAAACCTCTGATAAGTATAGTGTGGCAATGCCATTAGATTGGAAATCAGGAGATAAAGTAATTATTCCGCCGCCAAAAAATTTAGAAGAAATGAATGAGAGATTAAACGATGATACTTGTGAAAGAACAGATTTTTATCTTTGTAAAAAAGAATTATAAGTTGAAATATTGAAACAGCATTCGAGCTATAATAAATATCTATTTTGGTATAAAAAATTGAAATCGAATATTTAGAAAAACACATTTTATATTGTTAAATTCGCAATATAAAATAGTAATTTAAAATATAAATAAAATGGCAGTATTAGTAGGTAAAAAAGCACCACACTTTAGCACAAAAGCGGTAGTGGATGGAGGTACATTTGTAGATGATTTTTCATTGGATCAATTTTTAGGTAAAAAACACGTGATATTTTTCTTTTATCCAAAAGATTTCACATTTGTTTGTCCGACTGAATTACATGCATTTCAAGCAAAATTAGGTGAATTTGAAAAAAGGAATACAGCAGTTGTTGCTTGTTCAACAGATACAGAACAATCGCATTGGGGTTGGTTACAATTAGGTAAAGATGAAGGAGGTATTAAAGGTGTAACTTATCCAATTGTTGCAGATACAAATAAAACAATTGCAAAAAATTATGATGTTTTAGATGGTGATTTTTTCTATGATGAAAACGATCAATTACAGGCTGATGCTCAATTGGTTTCTTACCGTGGTTTATTTTTGATAGATAAAGATGGTATTGTTCGTCATCAAGTTGTTAATGATGATCCGCTAGGAAGAAACATTGATGAAGCAATTCGTATGGTAGATGCTTTACAGTTTAATGAAGAGAACGGTGAAGTTTGTCCGGCAAACTGGAGTAAAGGTGAAGATGCTTTGAAAGATACTCATGAAGGTATTGCTAATTATTTATCTTCACACTAATAAAACACTTTTTTAGATAAAAGAAACTCCCTTATTTATTGGGGAGTTTTTTATTTTATGTAACTTTGAATTTAGAAATAAAAATCAATTAAATAATAATATTATGGCCAAAATAACATTAAAAGGAAACCCAGTAAAAACAATAGGTAAATTACCAAAAATAGGCAAAAAAGCACCTAAATTTAAATTGGTAAAAAGTGATTTATCTACAGCAAAATTAAAAGATTTTAAAGGTAAAAAAGTATTACTTAATATAACACCAAGTATTGATACAGGTGTTTGTCAAAATTCAGTAAGA
>DGOU01000224.1:6376-6527 GCA_002390165.1 Lutibacter sp. UBA4458 | reverse complement strand
AACCAATTATAAAGATTATAAAATTATATCTATAAATAACGATACTACTATAATTGACACCACCTTAACCATTAAAAAGGATTATAAATTTAATTTTCGAAGAAAAGATAATTTTGAACTATTGCCGTTTCATAATCAAGGGGAAACTTTT
>DGOU01000224.1:6097-6266 GCA_002390165.1 Lutibacter sp. UBA4458 | reverse complement strand
GAATTAATGTACAGAACTGGCATGCAACAAGGGCAAGTTTTAGATGCTTTTTTAACTTTAAATACTTCCAAACAATTTAATATTGCTATTGGTTATAAAGGTTTACGATCATTAGGAAGATATAGAAATACATTGGCAAGCCATGGAAATTTTAGAACTTCGTTTAATT
>DGOU01000224.1:4460-6036 GCA_002390165.1 Lutibacter sp. UBA4458 | reverse complement strand
TCTATTCTTTATTTTGAAAGTAATGATTCTAATTATATTAAAAGAGAACGATTAGATGTTAATTACACCAATGCGGATAATTTATATGAAGGAAAACGATATTACTTTGATCAATCTTATACCTTATTTACCAATAAAAAGAAGGTGGTTAAAAAAGGGAAAAAATCCAAAGAAACTGCATTAAATAAATCTAAATTGTTAGCCTCTAACAAAAAACAAGAGAAAGGAATTACTACAAAAATGGATTCCATAAAAGTAGAAAATATAAAAAAGATAGATTCTTTACCTAAAATTAGATTAGCGCTTAAAGAAACAGATACTCTTAAATTAAGAGAAACTAAAAAAATTGATTCTTTACCAAAATTAGTTTCTAATCCTATTAAAAAAGATAGTATTAAAGTAAAACCAGAAACTAGTTTAAAAATTGGTTCTACGTTTTTATACGAGACCAAACATTACCGATTTAACCAAACCAGTGCATCTTCCATTTTTGGAGATGTTTATACTAATCCAATTACAGATCATACTTCGTATCAAAAAAGTTTGAGTGAATTATACGCGTTGTTTACTACGCCTTATTTAGGAAAATTAAAAACTAGTATTTCTAATTTTAACTATAATTACCACTATAACAGTATTTTATATTTAAACACCACAACTATTCCAGATCATTTAAAAGGAAATGCTATTGCAGTGGCGGCAGATTGGAATACTAATTTTGGTGAAATTTATCTTAAAGCTAAGGCTTCTACTATTATTACAGGAAATATTACTGGAAGCTCTTTATATGCCTCTGCATCTTTTAAAAAGGATAGCATTTTAAACATTGAAGGATTTGCAAAATTCACTTCCAAAACACCTGATTTTAATAAGCAATTATATCAAAGTGATTATAAAGATTACAACTGGGATTCTAATTTTAATAATGAAAAATATGCAACGCTTGGTTTTTTAATAAATTCACCTAAATGGGGAATGGCTAAAGCCAGTTATAATTCTGTAGATAGTTATACTTATTTTGATGAGAATTCAAAACCAGTACAAACTTCTAAAACTTTAAATTATTTTAACGTAAAAGCAGAAAAATCACTTCATTATGGAAAGTTTACACTTACCAATACTATTATGTATCAAAAGGTGATAAATGGAGAAGGTTTTTTTAGAGTTCCAGATATTATTACTCGTAACTCCTTATATTTTTCATCCTTTGTGTTTAAAGGAAAACCGATGTATTTACAAACAGGTGTTACTCTTAAATATTTCTCTTCTTTTAAAGCAAATGCCTATAATCCTTTATTAAGTGAATTTGTTTTGCAGAACAACACGCAAATAGGAAATTATCCAATTCTTGATTTTTTTGCTAATGCTCAAATTAAAAGAACTCGATTGTTTTTAAAAGTAGAAAACTTTAGTGCAGGTTTTACTGGAAGAAAATATTATGCTGCTCCAAATTATCCTTACAGAGATTTAACCGTTAGGTTTGGTTTAGTTTGGAATTTCTTTATTTAGTAGCATGAGTTCAAGCTAAGGAAATAATTACAAAGTTGTGAATCCATAATTTGCGTCATTGCGATGA
>DGOU01000224.1:3399-4426 GCA_002390165.1 Lutibacter sp. UBA4458 | reverse complement strand
TGCTGTTTATAATTTTCGTAATGACGTTATAATTTTCAGTTGTTTATTCTAAATTTTATGTAGAACTCACGTTAGTAGTAACTAACTTTTTAATTTTTATTTTAAACGCAGCAAATAGCAAGGTCATAATTGGACTTAGCCAATTAAATATAGCGTATATAAAATATTCATGCACACTAACTCCTAATACTCCAGACTGATAAGCACCGCCAGTATTCCAAGGTACTAATGCTGAAGTTACCGTTCCGGAATCTTCTAAAGTTCTACTCAAATTTTCAGGAGCTAATCCTTTGTCTTTAAATGCTTTTGCATACATTTTACCGGGAACTACAATTGCTAAATATTGATCGGATGCTGTTGCATTTAAGGTAATACAACTAAACACGGTACTTGCAAAAAGCCCAAATACAGAGTCAAATAAATTTAAAATAGTACTACTTATTTTAGCTAATGCTCCAATGGCATCCATAACACCACCAAAAGTCATAGCACATAAAATAAGCCAAATAGTACCTAACATGCCACTCATACCTTTTGCTGAAAATAAATCGTTTAATTTTTCGCTTTTAGTATTAATGGTAGTTTTTATCGTCATAGCATTCATTACCGCAAAATATGCTGTTTTAAAAAAGGATGTTGGTTTTGCCGATAAATTTAATTCACCAATAACTTTTCCATCTTTTAAAATAGCAGTATTCGCTTTAAAAATCTGGTTAACTTGTTGGTTTGATTCTGGCAAAGCAAACAAAACAGGATTTTGAATAGTAACATTATCTGCTTTTGTAACTAATTTATAAGTTCCTGGGGTTTGATAATGGTTACTACTAACCCCATCCCAAGCAACCATATGCGACATTTTTTCAGGAATTTTTGTTATTTGATATCGTAAACCTTGATTCCAAATAATAGCACTTTGAAAAATAATAGCAAATAAACCACCAAGTAAAGTACCAATAATTAAAGCAATTAATGGCGATGTTTTTTTTATTATTAAACCAATAACTACTATAGGAACTATAAAAAGCCA
>DGOU01000224.1:0-3328 GCA_002390165.1 Lutibacter sp. UBA4458 | reverse complement strand
TAATTGTAGGAACCGTAGTAATAGTCATATATTTTATATGTTCAAATAAATCGCCCCCAGCCATTGCAGGTGCTAGGTTTGTAGTATCAGACAAGGGAGACATTTTATCCCCAAAATAAGCACCAGATAAAACAGCTCCAGCAGTCATTCCTGCTGGTACACCTAAAGCACTACCAATTCCCATTAAAGCAATTCCCATAGTTGCTGAGGTAGTCCAGCTACTTCCAGTTGCCGTAGAAACTATGACACAAATTATTAATGATGCTGCTAAAAATATAGTTGGATTTAAAATTTGTAATCCATAATATATCATAGATGGTATTACTCCACTTATTAGCCAAGTTCCTGCTAAAGCACCTACCATTAACAATATTAAAATTGCGCTAGTGGTTGATTTTACATTTTCAGCAACTTCATCCATCATCAATTTATAAGAAACTTTATTAGTAAAACCTACAATTGCAGCAACCGCAGCGCCCATTAATAAAATAAACTGATTACTTCCGCTTAAAGCATCATCGCCATAAACAAAAACATTAAAAGCTAATAAAGCAACTAAAACAAAAACTGGTAATAATGCTTTCCAAATACTTAATTCTTTATTTTCAATAATGGTTACATCTCCTGCTTTAAATTGTGAAATATTCTCTTTTGGCATTGTTTTAATTTAGAAATGTAATGATACATAAAAATAGAGCCTTATGCAAAAAAAAAGCCTTACTCAAAATAGAGTAAGGCTAACCATAAATATATACTATTTATTTATAAAACACTTTCTTGTTTTGTACTTAAAACGCCAACCTTTTTCATACATGATTTCATAGATTGGTAAGTTCTTTCAATATCATTATCTAATCCTATAGAAAAACGGACAATACCGTTTGAAAGTCCCATTTTAATTTGTTCTTCCTCAGGAATTTCAGAAGAAGTACTTGTGCCTGAAGCACTAAATAAAGTTTTGTAAAAACCTAAACTAACTGCTAAATAACCTAAATTTTCTTTTTGCATTAATTCCATTAACTCGTTAGCTTTTTCAATAGTTCCAACATCAATGGTCATAATACCTCCAAAACCATATTCTTTATTATACATGGTTTTAAAAAGCTCATGATCTTTATGACTTTTTAAACCAGGATATACCACTTTTAATCCATCTTTTTCAAAATGACTAGCTAAATACATAGCATTTTCACTATGTTTTTTCATTCTAATATGAAGGGTTCTTAAATTTTTAAGTACACTGGCAGCACGTAAACTGTCCATTACTGGACCTAATAGCATAGCAGCACCATCATTTACACTTCGTAAATCGTTAATAAATTCTTGCGTACCACAAACTACGCCTCCAACGGTATCGTTAGTGCCATTAATAAATTTTGTTAAACTGTGAATAGTTACGTCTGCACCTAAATTTTTAGGAGTAAAAATTAATGGCGTAAAAGTATTATCAACCACTAACTTAACATTATGTTTTTTAGCGATTTTTGCTAACTCTGGAATGTTTGCAATTTCCAATAATGGATTACTCTCTAACTCGCAATAAATCATTTTAGTATTTTCATTTATTGCTGCTTCTACAGCTTCTAATGATGTTATATTTACAAAAGAGGTTGTAATATTAAGTTTTGGCGCAAAATTTTTCATAAAAGCATATGAACCTCCATAAATAGTTCTACTTGAAACTATATGATCTCCTGCGCCACATATTTGTAATAATACGGAAGTTATAGCTCCCATTCCTGAAGCTGCAACATTAGCAGTTTCGGTATGTTCCATGGCTGCCAAAGCTTCTCCTAAATATAAATTACTTGGACTTGAGTGACGAGAATATAAATAACAACCCTCTGCGTGACCTTCAAATGTGTCAAGCATGGTTTTAGCGTGTAGAAAAGTGTACGTTGCTGAATCTGAAATGGAAGGATTTACACCTCCGAATTCTCCAAAATATTGTAAATCTTGGATTTTATTGGCTGGTTTATTACTCATAATTACTATTATTTTTATTATAAAATTACAAAATTACAAGGTAATAAACGGTTTAAATTTATATTATTAGTGTTATTTTCTTTGTAAACAAGTAATAATAGTTTTATTTTCTGTGATAATTAAAAATAATTTATACTTTTAGTAAAATTTTCTAATTATGATTTCATTAGACAACATTGATTTAATTATTTTAAATATTTTACAATTAAACTCTAAAGCCAATATTAAAGAAATTGCTTTAAAAGTAGGTTTAACTCAGACACCAACCTATGAACGTATAAAACGATTAGAAAAATTAGGAGTAATTGAAAAATATATTGCTGTAATAAATAAAGCAAAAGTTGGATTTAATATTGAAGTGTTTTGCCAAGTTTCTCTTCAAGTACATTCTAGAGGATTAATAAATAAATTTGAGTTAGCGGTTTTACGAATGAATGAAGTTATGGAGTGTTTTCATGTAGCAGGCAATTACGATTATTTGTTAAAAGTAATTGTTAAAGACATGAAAAGTTACCAGTTATTTTTAAAAAATAAGCTGTCGGTACTAGATTCTGTAGCAAACGTACAAAGTACTTTTATACTTTCTGCAACAAAAAGCAACACGGTATTACAAATAAATTAAAATTTATTTAGTAGCAATAATAGTTACTTGTAAATCAAAATCGTCATGAATAAATTTATCTTTTAAATTTTTAAAAAAAGATTTTGATTTATACTTTACATGAAAATCTGCTCGATTTACTTTTATAGTTTCTGTTTTAATTTCAATTTTATTTTCGTTAACCAAAACTGTTGCCGGTATTACTAATTCTTTGGTTATATTTTTAATAGTTAAATTTCCTACTAAAAAGGTCCCTTTATCTGAATTTTTTATGGTTTTTATTTCAAAATTAGACGTTGGGTATTTTTCTACATCAAAAAAGTCTGCAGATTTCAAATGTCTTTCTAATTTTGGGCTACCATCTTCATCTTTAATTGTAGTCATATTTGCTACAAATTTCCCTCCATTTATTTTATTATTTTCTGTTTCTATTGTACCACTTTGTATTTTTATTGTACCAGCATGAGATCCTGCTGGTTTATATCCTTTCCAGTTAATAAACGATTTTTCTAAATCTACTTTTACTGTAGTCTGTGCATAAAAAGTAAAACTTATCAGTAATAAAAATAAGGTAGTAACAACTTTTGTTAGATTAGCTTTCATAAAATAGTTTTTAATTTGTTTTAGTTATTACAATAATACAAAAAAACACCTAATACCAATTAATCAGGTGTTTTTAAACTTGGTTTTTAACAAAAACTTATGATTTTTTTAAAACTACTTGCTCTATATTTTTAGCAA
>DGOU01000128.1:6856-19987 GCA_002390165.1 Lutibacter sp. UBA4458 | reverse complement strand
ATTATTTTAAACTTATTATTTTAGTTTGATATAATATAAAAAAGCTCGCCAATGGCGAGCTTTTTTATTACTAATTTTTTAGTAATTATTCTTTGTGTTCCTCTACATTAACATCAACATTAACACCGTTTAAGTTATCTAATTCTTTTTGAACATCTGCTTCAGTTCCTTCAAAAACTTTTTCTTCTTTAGTAGTTTTTCCATTCATAGTTGAGGCAGTTGTAACGACAGCTTTAACAGTTCCATCGTCATTTGTAGTCATTTTAACTTGAACTTCTTTTTGAACTACTTGAGCTACTATTTCAGTAGCTGGTTTTACTGCAACATGATTTGAAACAGCATCACTAGAAAGTGCAATACTTGGTGCAATTACCAAGGCAACAACCGACATTAATTTTAATAAAATATTTAAAGATGGCCCTGAAGTATCTTTAAAAGGATCTCCAACAGTATCTCCAACTACAGAGGCTTTATGTGCATCTGTTCCTTTCATTCCTTTTTCTTCAATCATTTTTTTTGCGTTATCCCACGCTCCACCTGCATTAGACTGGAAAATAGCCATTAATACACCAGAAACTGTAACTCCCGCTAATAATCCACCTAACATTTCGGCACCCCCAATAAAGCCAACAGCTACTGGAGCCGCTAACGCTAATAAACCAGGCAACACCATTTGTTTAATAGATGCCTGTGTAGAAATTGCAATACATTTTTCAAATTCTGCAACTCCATGAGCATCATCAAATATTTTTCGTTCTTCAACAGATGCTTTGCTCATATCAGAATCATGTTTTTTCATAACTACTAATGCAGCTTTTAAAGCAGGAATATCTCTGAATTGTCGACGAACTTCTTCAATCATAGCCATAGCAGCTCTACCAACTGCATTCATAGATAACGCTGAAAACACAAATGGCAACATACCACCAACTAACAAACCAGCCATTATATCTGGTTTTGAAACATCAATTGACTTTACATGTGCAGTTTGCATAAATGCCGCAAATAAAGCTAAAGCTGTTAAAGCTGCTGAAGCTATTGCAAATCCTTTTCCAATAGCTGCTGTTGTATTACCAACTGCATCTAGTTTATCTGTTCTTTCTCGAACTTCTTTTGGTAATTCTGCCATTTCAGCAATTCCACCAGCATTGTCAGAAATTGGTCCGTAAGCATCAACAGCTAATTGAATTCCTGTATTAGCTAACATACCAACAGCAGCAATTGCAATACCATACAGTCCTGCGAAATGATGCGACACTAAAATTGCAGCTGCAATTAACAAAATTGGAACAGCTGTTGACATCATTCCAACACCTAAGCCCGCAATAATATTAGTTGCTGCACCTGTTTCAGATTGTCTTACAATAGAGTTAACAGGTTTTGTACCTGTACCTGTATAATATTCTGTTATTTTTCCAACTCCTAAACCAGCTACTAAACCAGCAATAGTTGCAAAAAACACACCTAATGAAGTATATTCAAATCCATTAAAAGTCCACGATGCTGGAAGCATTTCTTGAATTATAAAATACGAAGCTATTACCATTAATCCAGCAGAACCAAATTCTCCAATATTTAAAGATGTTTGTGGATTACCACCATCTCTAACTTTTACAAAGAAAGTTCCGATAATGGACATTACTATACCAACAGCTGCTAATGCTAAAGGCAAATAAACAGGTCCTAATCCATCAAAACCGTTTTGTTTAAAAACTGGCAATGCTACAAACGCACCTCCAAGAACCATAGTACCAATTATAGAACCTACGTAAGACTCAAATAAGTCAGCTCCCATACCAGCTACATCCCCAACATTATCTCCAACATTATCTGCTATAGTTGCAGGATTTAAAGGATGATCTTCAGGAATACCAGCTTCCACTTTTCCAACTAAATCTGCACCAACATCGGCAGCTTTGGTATAAATACCTCCACCAACGCGAGCAAATAAAGCTATAGAAGAAGCTCCTAAAGAAAAACCTGAAAGTACATTCAACACTTCTGTAATATCCCAACCTTGTCCACTATAAAACATAAATAGGGAACTAAGACCTAAAACACCTAATCCAACAACACCTAATCCCATAACTGAACCACCTGCAAAAGCTACTTCTAAAGCTTTTCCTAAGGAAGTTTTTGCGGCTTGTGTTGTTCTTACGTTTGCTTTTGTGGCTACTTTCATACCAATAAAACCAGCCAATGCAGAACAAACAGCACCTACCACAAATGATAAGGCTACTAATCCACTTGAACCAACTTCATGTTCCCCTTTAAAATATAATAAAATAGCTACTGCAACCACAAATACAGATAGCACTTTGTACTCTGCCTTTAAAAAAGACATGGCTCCATCAGCAATATTTTTTGCTATTCGAGCCATTTGTTCATCTCCTTCTTCTTGTTTAGAAACCCAAGCGTTTTTGACAATTACAAAAAGAAGCGCTAAAATTCCAAAAAGAGGTAAATAATTTACTATTAATTCCATTTAAATTTTTTGTTGTTTATTTAATTATTTTTCACGAGCTAAATGTAGTAAAATACATGAGATAAAAAAAGCCACCTTAAATTAAAAGATGGCTTTTAGGCTATTATTATGAACTTCTTAAATTGTGAAGGTTCTTTTTTTCTTATGCTCACTATTATCGTAACGATCTATACATTTTGCTAAAATTTCATAAGCCTCTTCCGCGTTTCCCCAACCTCCTACATCTACTTTCTTTTCTTCTAAATCTTTATAAACCTGAAAAAAGTGTTCTATTTCTTTTATTCTATGTGGATTAATATCGGTAATATCATTTCGTTTACTCCAAACTGGATCTGAAACTGGAACGCAAATAATTTTCTCATCTGGTCCTTTTTCATCGGTCATATGAAAAACACCAATTGCTTTAACTTCCATAACGCACATTGGAAAAGTTGGTTCTGCACCCAAAACTAAAACATCTAGCGGATCTTTATCTAAAGCTAATGTTTCTGGAACAAATCCGTAATCTCCTGGATACATCATAGATGAAAATAACATTCTATCAAACCTAATTTTGTTTAAAGTAAAGTCATATTCATACTTATTTCTACTTCCTTTTGGTATTTCAATTAATACATCAAATGTATTTTTTCCTTTTTTAGTCATTACTGTTTTTTTTTACAAAATTATAAAATTGAAGTAGTAAACCTATTTTAATAGCATTATTTTTAAAAATAAAATCCAAATGCTCCTTTAACTGCAAATTTATTCGCACCCGGAATATCTTTGTAATTCCCTCTCCAGCTAAAGTCAATTCTAAACACCTTAAATATATTACCTATTCCAACACTATATTCATAATAGGGTTTAGTTGATGGCGCTATATAATTAATATTTGAGGCATTTAAGGCTCTATTTTTATCAGAAATTGAACCAATTACTGCTTTAAACCCTACTAATTCTCTTAAATTTAATTTTTTTAGCAATGGAATTCTTGAAAATATACGTCCGTTAAAGTTATGATCAATATGTACAGAAGCATAAGTATCTGTTATAAACTCATAATAATCTAACAATGCGTATGTGTTTTCTATGGTAAAATACGATTGATTTCCAGGAACCACATTTAATAATCCAAGAGGTACTTCGCCAAAAGTTTTTCCTAATTCAAAAGTTGTAAACATCCTTCCAAGCCCTCCAATTAAAACAGGTTGGCGATAATATAATTGTACTTTATCGTAATTAAAATCGTTATTTAAAACCCCTTTAAATCCATGTTCATAATTTAAAAAGAAGGTTGCATACGTATCTGTTACTTCTCTTCGTTCTACACCAAAACCAATAGTTTTTCTATCTGGCGTATATTTTATAGAAAAATCCACTTCTGTTTGAGCAATATTAGATCCTTTTATATTATTCGCTTTATCTATCCAATAATCTAAATTAAATGTTTGTGGCGATGCGGACTTTAAAGTTCTATAAGATGCGCCTATTTGAAGTTTTAAATTATGCTTTGGTTCTATAGAAGCAAAACCACTTGTTAAGTTTATGGAAGTTAATTTACTGTTATCGCCACTTGCAAAAAAGGAAGAAGAAGCAAAACTACGCCCTAAAACATCATTTGTTGTGGTTAAACTAACCCCAATTTGCTCAATATCTCGTCGGTTGCCAAGCCCAATGGTAAATCTATTTTTATGATTGAGCATCCATTTACCCGAAATGCCGTATTTAAACTGATTATCTTTAAATCCGTAAGCCGTATAAGCCTGTAAACGCCAAAGGTCATTTTCGCCAAAATAGGTTCGCACTCCTGTTCTTATGCGTAAACCTTCTACATCATTTTTCCCAAAAGTGGAATAAATTGGACCATAATCAAAATTTTTAAAACCAATGTAACCTGAACCTAAAATGGAAATTAAATTATAAATTCGTTTAAATTTTGGAACCGTTACCAAAGTATCCAGCATTTTATAAATACCAAGTTCCGTTTTATTTAATTTTTCTTGTCTATTAGTTGTCCAGTAATCTTCGCTTTTATGGTATATATTTTTGTCTGAAAAATCTGCTTTTTTGGTATAAAAACTATTCTTTTTTATTTCATTAAAATTGTAGTTTTTATACATAGTAGTTCTTCTACCATACACACCTTTTGATTTATCTTTTTTATTTAAACTGAAATCAGACATCATATAATCTTTTTTCAATAAAAATACCGAATCATTTAACACGTTAAATTCTTGCTCAATATAAATATCTTTTACCCAATTAATATTTGCTGAACGTGTAGCTTGCATATTAATTTCTTTAACTGCATAAGTGCTGTCGTTTACCCAAAAATCGCCTTTAAAAGTAAGTTCGTTTTTTCGTCGTGGATAATAAACAATATTATAACACCATTTATTATCAATATATGCGCTGTCTGACAACACATAATTATAGGTAGAAACTCCTGAAATTTTTGAAATAGGACTGACAAAACTTTTGTCAAAAACTTTAATATAATTACTGTAAATATTATATTCTACATATAAATCTTTTATAAACGCAATTACATTTTGATTAGATTCAAATCCTGAATTTTTATTAGCAATTAAATCTTCTCTCACTTTTAAACCTCCTTTATTTTTGCCATAAGTTTTATAAACCGATTCGTTAATAAAAATTGGTAAAAAAGCCTTTCCTGTAATATTAGAAGTATCAATGCTTTTAAAAACAAACTCTAAACCTTTAAAAAATTTACTTTTCATCATAATGCTATCCACATTATTCATGTCAAACTCTAATTTTTCGTATTTATCGTATTGAAATTGAGGAAATAAATAGACGCCATTTTGCCTTTTTTTAGCCCATATTTTTTTAAGAATAGCAATTGCTGGATTTCCTTTTTTCTTAACTTTTCCACTATAAATAACCACTTCTTTAAGCTGATCCGATTCTTCTTTAAGTTGAATAGTTAAATTTAAATCTCTACTTTTTATAGGAATTATTTTTGTTTTAAAACCTAAAAATGAAACTTCTACTTTAGTATAGTTTTTTTTCGACTCTAAATAAAATTTACCATTTTCATCAGAAACAGTTCCTGTTGTTGAGCCTACAAAAACAATATTAGCAAAAGGAACACTCTCGCTATTTTCATCCACAACAACTCCTTTTATTTTAACTTGTGAAAAAGCTGCTGTTACACTTAATATAAAGAGTAAAAATATATTTATTTTCATTTTTCTCATTCCAAAAAAAACCTTTCAAGAGTTACTTAAAAGGTTTAATAACGTTTATTTAATCGTTTTTATTTTCTGTATAGTACTTCTTTTACTGCTTTTATTACATCATTAGCATTTGGCAACCATTCTTCAAGTAATACTGGAGAGTAAGGTGCTGGTGTATCCGCAGTAGTAATTCTTTTAATCGGAGCATCTAAATAATCAAATACATTTTCTTGAACTTGATAGGTAATTTCAGAAGCAATACTTCCAAATGGCCAAGATTCTTCTAAAACAACTAATCTATTTGTTTTTTTAATTGAATTAAAAATTGCTTGATGATCCATTGGGCGGATAGTACGTAAATCAATTATTTCAACAGAAATTCCTTCTTTTTCTAATGCATCTGCGGCTTTATAAGCTTCTTTAATTATTTTACCAAAGGAAACTATGGTTACATCTGTACCTTCACGTTTTATATCTGCAACCCCAATTGGTATAATATATTCTCCTTCAGGAATTTCCATTTTATCCCCATACATTTGTTCCGATTCCATAAAAATTACAGGATCGTCATCTCTAATTGCAGCTTTTAATAAGCCTTTTGCATCATATGGATTTGAAGGAATTACAACTTTTAAACCCGGAGTGTTAGCAAACCAATTTTCAAAAGCTTGAGAATGCGTAGCACCTAACTGACCTGCAGAACCTGTTGGACCTCTAAAAACAATTGGACAATTTAATTGTCCGCCAGACATTTGTCTAATTTTTGCTGCATTATTTATTATTTGATCTATACCTACTAACGAAAAGTTAAAGGTCATATATTCTACAATTGGTCTAGTTCCATTCATAGCAGAACCTACTGAAATTCCAGTAAATCCTAATTCAGCAATTGGCGAGTCAATTACGCGTTTTGCACCAAATTCATCTAACATTCCTTTTGAGGCCTTATAAGCTCCATTATATTCGGCAACTTCTTCTCCTATTAAAAAAATAGCTTCATCTCTGCGCATTTCTTCGCTCATTGCTTCACGAATAGCCTCTCTGAATTGTATTGTTTTCATTTTATCATTTTTTAGAATTTGCAAAATTACGCATTTCTATTTTTTCTATCAAACTTATACTCATAATAATATTTTACTATGCATGCATAGTATTTTAAAAAAAAATAGTAACTTCGTAGCAATTACAAAAAACTTGATTAATTTTAATCCAACTATTTAAATAATAATAAAATGAAAATATTAGTTTGTATTAGTCACGTTCCAGATACTACTTCAAAAATAAATTTTACAGAAGATAATTCAAAATTTGATAGTACTGGTGTGCAATATGTAATAAACCCTTTTGATGAGTTTGCACTTACCAGAGCAATGTGGTTTAAAGAAAAACAAGGAGCAACGGTTACTGTTGTAAATGTAGGAAATGCTACTAGCGAACCTACTTTGCGTAAAGCTTTAGCTATTGGTGCAGATGATGCCATAAGAGTTAATGCGGAAGCTATTGACGGATTTGCCGTTGCTAAAGAACTTGCAGAAGTTGCTAAAAACGGTAACTACGATTTAATTATGGCAGGTAGAGAATCTATTGATTATAATGGAGAAATGGTTCCTGGAATGATGGCTTCTATATTAAATTACAATTTTATAAATGCTTGTATAGGTATTGACATTGAAGGTGAAAAAGTTACCATTTCAAGAGAAATTGATGGTGGAAAAGAAGTTCTTTCTGGAAATTTACCTATAGTAATTGCTGGTCAAAAAGGAATTGTTGAAGAAAAAGATTTACGAATTCCGAATATGAGAGGAATTATGATGGCTCGAAAAAAACCATTAACAGTTGTAGAACCTAACAATGCAGAAGCAAAAACCAATATTATTTCTTTTGAAAAACAAGCAGCAAAAGGAGCTTGTAAATTGGTAGATGCAGAAAATGTGGGAGAATTAGTGGATTTATTACATAATGAAGCCAAAGTAATTTAATTATTGTCTAATACTTAATATCAAAAAAACATATGTCAGTTTTAGTTTATGCCGAAACATCGGAAGGAAAATTTAAAAAACCAGCTTTTGAAGCAACTGCTTACGGAAAAAAAGTTGCTGAGCAAATGCAAACAAACTTGGTGGTATTAGCAATAAATGCAAATGATACTACAGAATTATATACTTACGGAGCAGAAAAAGTAGTTTCTGTTTCTAATGATGCTTTAAAAAATTTCAACGCAAAAATATTTGCTAACGTTATAAAACAAACCGCAGAAAAAGAAAATGCAACGGTTGTTATTATTGAAGCAAATGCTAACGGATTATATGCCTCATCTATGGTAGCTGTACAATTAAATGCAGGTTATGCAAGCAATGTAGTTGCTTTACCTAGTGCCACAAATCCATTTACCGTTAAAAGAAAAACATTTTCAAATAAAGCATTTAACAATACTCAAATTTTAACCGATACCAAAGTGCTAACTCTAGCAAAAAATTCGGTTGGTGTTCAAGAAATCCCGGTTTCAGGAAGCACAGAGAAGTTTTCTCCTGAATTAATTACTTGTAATTTAAAATCTGAATCTATTGAAAAAACTACGGGAAAAATTACTATTGCAGATGCAGATTTAGTAGTTTCTGGAGGACGAGGATTGAAAGGACCAGAAAATTGGGGAATGATTGAAGAATTAGCGGAAGTTTTAGGAGCAGCAACTGCATGCTCTAAACCAGTTTCTGATTTAGGATGGAGACCTCATAGTGAACACGTTGGGCAAACAGGTAAACCTGTAGCATCCAATTTATATTTAGCAGTTGGTATATCAGGCGCTATTCAACATCTAGCTGGAGTTAATTCCTCTAAAGTAAAAGTGGTTATTAATAATGATCCAGAAGCTCCTTTCTTTAAAGCTGCAGATTACGGAATTGTTGGCGATGCTTTTGAAGTTGTTCCTAAATTAATTGAAAAGTTAAAAGAATTTAAAGCAAATAACGCATAATTTTATTAAATTGTGCCTCTAAAAGGCGGTCTGATTATTGGACAACGATGTCCTTATAATTAGACCGTTTTTTATATTTTAAATTATGAGCTTAGTCCGTTTAAATATTAAAGGTATATCCTACAGCCAAACTCAAAGTGGTGCTTATGCATTAGTATTAAGTGAAGTAAAAGGTACCCGAACTTTACCCATTGTTATTGGCGCTTTTGAAGCGCAATCTATCGCCATTGCTTTAGAAAAAGCTATAAAACCTCCACGGCCACTTACTCATGATTTATTTAAAAGTTTTGCTGATAGGTTTCATATAACCATCAAAAAAGTAATTATTCATAAGTTAGTAGATGGCGTTTTTTACTCTAGTTTAATATGTGAACGTGATCATATTGAAGAAATTATAGATACTAGAACTTCTGATGCTATTGCCTTAGCTACACGTTTTAACGCTCCTATTTTTACCTACGAAAATATTTTAGATAAAGCTGGTATTTATCTAAAATTTAAGGATGAATTAAATGTGGAAAAAGATAAATTAAGTATTGAAAACTTAATGGATGAAGAATCCTCTATTGAAAGCAAAGAATCTTCCTTTTCAAAAGATACTCTCAAACAATTACACGAAAAACTAAATGAAGCTATTCAAAAAGAAGACTACGAATTAGCCGCTAAAATTCGTGATGAAATCAATAAAAGAACATAACAAACAATGAACATTAAATTTCGATTAATCGTATTAAATTTTTTAGAATTTTTTGCTTGGGGAGCTTGGTTACTTTCCGCAGGTGCATATATGTATATTACTTTAAAATTTACAGGCTTACAAATAGGTGCTGTTTATGGCACTTTAGGTCTGGCATCCTTATTTATGCCAGCAATTATGGGTATTGTAGCCGATAAGTATTTAAATGCAGAACGTGTTTTTGGCCTAAGTCATTTAATTTTAGGAGTCCTTTTATTTTGGATTTCAGGAGTTACTGATTTCGACACTTTTTATATAATTATATTTTTAATTTCTATGTTCTATATGCCAACAATTGCTTTAGATAATTCCATTTCATACGCTATTTTAGAGAAAAAAGGATTTGACATTATTAAGGTATTTCCTCCCATTAGAGTTTGGGGAACTGTGGGCTTTATTTTAGCTGCTTGGATAGTTGATATGTCTGGTTGGAAAATAGGAAAAGAGCAATTTTTAGTATCAGCAATTGCCTCAATAGTTTTAGGTATTTATTCATTTACATTACCAGCTGTTAAGCCAAGTAGTTCTACTGAAAAAAAATCTATAGCTCAACGTTTGGGCTTAGATGCATTTTCCTTATTTAAAGATAAAAAAATGGCCGTTTTCTTTATATTTTCAATGTTATTAGGCGCAGCTCTACAAGTAACAAATATTTGGGGTGTTCCTTTTTTAGAAGATTTTAAAGTAAATTTTGCTGGTTATTTTGCAGTAAAACATTCCTTATTTTTGATGACCTTATCTCAAATTTCTGAGACTCTTTTTATTTTAACTATTCCTTTCTTTTTGAAAAAATTTGGCATTAAAAAAGTAATGCTTATGAGTATGTTAGCCTGGGTTCTTAGATTTGGGTTCTTCGGAATTGGTAATCCGGGTGGAGGTCTAATATTTCTAATCTTATCTATGATTATTTATGGTATGGCCTTTGACTTTTTCAATATTTCTGGCTCTCTTTTTGTTGAAAAAGAATCAAAACCTTCTATGAGATCAAGTGCACAAGGTTTATTTATGTTAATGACCAATGGTTTAGGAGCTGTTTTAGGAGCTTATGGAAGTGGATTTATAGTTGATTTATTTACACAAAATGGTAGTAAAGATTGGCAAACAATATGGTTTATTTTTGCAGCTTATGCGTTAGTTATAACAATATCTTTTGCTATATTATTTAAATACAAGCACAATCCAGATGCTATAAAAAACGTTAATCATTAAAACCCTTCCTAAAAATAATTTTAAATGAAGCAATATTTAGATTTAATAGAGCACATTCGTGATTACGGCACACAAAAGGAAGACCGAACCGGCACAGGTACAAAAAGTGTTTTTGGGTATCAAATGCGTTTTAATTTAGCGGAAGGATTTCCTATGCTTACCACTAAAAAATTGCACTTAAAATCTATTATTCATGAACTATTGTGGTTTTTAAAAGGCGATACAAACATTTCTTATTTAACTGAAAATGGCGTTAAAATATGGAATGCTTGGGCAAATGATAATGGAGATTTAGGTCCAGTTTATGGTCATCAATGGCGTAATTGGAATAGCGAAGGAATTGATCAAATAAAACAAGTAATAGAAACTATTAATACTAATCCTGATAGTAGAAGAATGTTAATTTCTGCTTGGAATCCAAGTGTTTTACCAGATACTACCGTTTCTTTTTCTGAAAATGTTGCAAATGGCAAAGCTGCTTTACCTCCTTGCCATGCCTTTTTTCAATTTTATGTTGCAGATGAAAAGCTCTCTTGTCAATTATATCAGCGTAGTGCAGATGCTTTTTTAGGTGTTCCTTTTAACATTGCTTCTTATGCATTACTAACTTTAATGGTTGCACAAATTTGTAATTTAAAACCTGGTGATTTTGTGCATACATTTGGCGATGCGCACATTTACAACAATCATTTAGAACAAATTAATTTACAATTATCCAGAACTCCGAAAGAGTTACCTCAAATGAAAATCAACCCAAATATTAAAAATATCTTTGATTTTAAATTTGAAGACTTTAACTTAGTAAATTATAATCCGCATCCTCATATTAAAGGTGCTGTTTCTATTTAACTACCAAACTAGATTAAAAAAATTAAAAATATATATTATGAACACAGAAGAATTAAAAAAAGAAATTAATGAAAAAATTAACCAATTAAATGATAATGAGGTTTTACTTTCATTAAAAAACTTGCTAAACATGTCAGATAGTAACTTAGCAAACTTTTTAAAATTGGCTAATGAAAAATTACATAGCGAACATTTTAGTGAAACAGAAGATTTTACTGGCTACATTAAAGAATGGGTTAAAAACATGTAACTGTGGAAGCCAAGCTTGAACAACACGAATTGTATGAAAACGCACGAACTAGAGTACAACAAAAAAAACGGTTGTATTATCATTTTGTGCTTTTTTTAATTGGTTCTGTATTTTTAATCGTTTTAAATAAATTTTTAAAGCTAGGTGAAAATTATATTGAAAACTGGTTTGTTTGGGCAATAGCTATTTGGTTTTTTTTATTAGTTATCCATTTTATTAATGTATTTTTTGTAAATAGATTTTTAGGAAAAGAATGGCAACGACAACAAACGGAAAAACTAGTTGCAAAACAAGAAAAAAAGATTGCTCAACTTTCTAAAAAAATAGAGAAAAATCCACTGCCTAACACAGATGAAGAAATAGTTTTATAATTTACTCCCTTATACATGATTACAATAATTGCGGCTGTTGCCAATAATAATGCGCTTGGCAAAAACAATCAATTAATTTGGCATTTACCTGCTGATTTAATTCGGTTTAAAAAAACTACCTTAAATCATTATATAATTATGGGTAGAAAAACTTTTGAATCGCTAGGCAAACCACTACCAAACAGAACTACCGTTATTGTTACTAGAAATAATGAGTATAAAGCAGATGGTTGTATTGTTGTTCATTCGTTAAAAGAAGCTTTAGAAGTTTCTAAAAAAGATGAAAATGTATTTATTTTAGGTGGAGCTAAAATATATGAACAAGCCATTAATTTTGCTGATGTTTTAGATATTACTTTGATACACCATAACTTTGAAGCTGATGTTTATTTCCCAAAAATAGATGCATCTATTTGGAAAGAAAGTACTAGACAGAATTTAAAAGCCGATGACAAAAATAAATACGATTACAGCTTTGTAACCTATACCCGAAAAACTAGTTTATAGTTAATACAAATGGTAAACGAGCTTGTATTCCTTTGGTATTAGTAATACTTTTTAAATTTTTAAAAATCCTATAGTTAGTTTGCCCAAATTCTTCTATTAATAATTTTTCTTTAGATTTTACAAAAGGTAAATTGCTGAATTTATCCTCAAAATCTATGTGATAACTTGGATAATTTCTAATTCCATAATCTGTGATACCCGCTAAACCTGCTGCTTCAACTACCGCATCATGTAAATTACCTAATTTATCCACCAATCCATTATTAACTGCCTGTACTCCTGTCCAAACCCTTCCTTGAGCAATACTATCCACAGTTGCCACACTTAAATTTCTTCCTTTTGCAACTTTACCTACAAAAGTAGTATAAACAGCTTCAACACCTTCCTTTGTAACCTTTTGAAATTCACTAGAAATTGGTTCAAAAACACTATAACTAGGACTTTTATTAGTTTTAACCTGTTCTGCATTTATTCCTAATTTATTTGCCAGCTCACTTACATTTGGAATCATACCAAAAACACCAATAGAACCTGTAATAGTTGTTGGTTCGGCAATAATTTTATC
>DGOU01000128.1:2331-6802 GCA_002390165.1 Lutibacter sp. UBA4458 | reverse complement strand
GGAATTTGTTTTTTGGTTAGTTCAATTTCACGCCAAATTAAATCCGACGTTAAAGCACTTCCTCCTGGCGAATTAACACGTAATACAATTGCTTTTGTGTTGGTTGATTTTCTCGCTTTTTTTAAAGCATCAATAATTAAATCTTGTCCAATATGCTCTTCATCTCCTTTTCCGTAAATAATTTCACCTTGTGCATAAATCACTGCTATTTTACTAGAAGCAGAAGATCTTATTCTACCTTTTCCAGTAGTAATATAATCTGCTAATGAAACATTATTTAGAGTTTCATCTAAAGAAATATCCACTGCTTTTTTTAATTTATTTTCATATTCATCTGCATAAATAATGCCATCAATTAGGTTGTTTTCTTTAGCTAAATTTGCATTTCTACCTAATAAATTATCTGCTATATTATTTAGTTTTGAAGTGCTAATATTTCTACTTTTTGAAATATCTATAATAAGTTCATCCCAAATAGATTTTAAAAATGAGGTAATTTGTTCTTTGTTATTTTCACTCATTTTATTTGCTAAATATGGTTCAACCGCACTTTTATATTTTCCATGACGGATAACTTCATATTTTACCCCAAACTTATTTTCAAAATCTTTATAATATAAAATCTCTGTTGCTAATCCTTTAAAATT
The DNA here is from genome assembly GCA_002390165.1 of Lutibacter sp. UBA4458. Lineage (GTDB taxonomy): Bacteria > Bacteroidota > Bacteroidia > Flavobacteriales > Flavobacteriaceae > Lutibacter. The sequence continues at coordinate 6,155 of DGOU01000128.1, read as the reverse complement.
AACTAAACCACGAGGATTTATAAAAACAGAATCGGCAACTGAACTTAGGTAATACGATTTTTGGTCGTACATATCCGCATAAGTATAAATAAATTTACCCGTTTCTTTAAATTCTAAAAGTTTGTTTCTAATTGCTTGCATTTGAGCAACACCAGCGCTAACACCTAAGGTTGAAATAGAAACTCCTTTAATTTTATCATCATAACCTGCATTTTCAATAGCATTCAAAATTTTATTTAATCCTAGTTTTCGATTGTTCATTTCAAACAAATCATCTAACGGATTACTACTTTTTGGAGCAAAATCTTTAACTACCGATTTTAAATTTATAGTTAAAACCGAATTGCTTTTTACTTCCACTTTTTTAGTTTCTCCAAATGCAGATGCAATTAAAACTATTATTAAAAATAACAAGCCAATTGCAATTAAAGTTCCAAAAATAGAAGCAAATAAATTTCTTAAAAATTTCATAGTTTAAAATATTTTTTATCAGCAAAAAAAGGTGCTAAATGTTTATAAGTTGAATAACAAAGATATGTTTTTATATAATACTTTTCTTTTCTTTGTAGCTACTTTATGCATTTACTTAGAAACACATATTTATCTATAGGAAGCAACCTAGAAAACAGGCTCGAAAATTTACAAAAGGCAGTGGATTTTATAGGTCAAAAAATTGGTCCAATTGCCAAAATATCTAGTGTTTACAAAACAGAATCATGGGGTTTTAAAAGTGAAGATTTTTATAATATATGCGTACAAGTTTCTACCAAATTAAACCCAGAAGATTTATTAAAAACCACGCAACTTATTGAAAATAGCATCGGTCGGGCAAAAAAAACAAAAGAAGATTACGAGGCTCGCACTATAGATGTTGATATATTGCTTTTTGATAATGAAATTATTTTTTCTCCAGATTTAATTGTACCGCATAAAGAAATGCTAAAGCGAAAATTTGTACTTGCCCCTTTAGCTGAAATTGCACCGAATTTATTGCATCCAATTGAAAAAAAGAGAATGCAAGTTTTACTAAATAACTGTGCTGATAATCATACTATTTACAAAACAGAGTTTAAATTAAATAAACCAATTTGTTTGTCTGAAAAGTACAATTATATAGCAATTGAAGGAAATATTGGCGCTGGAAAAACCTCTCTTACCAAAATGATTGCAGAAGATTTTAATGCAAAAACGGTATTAGAACGTTTTGCAGACAATCCTTTTTTACCAAAATTTTATGAAGATAAAGAACGTTTTGCTTTTCCTTTAGAAATGAGTTTTTTAGCAGACAGATACCAACAACTTTCTGATGATTTAGCTCAATTTGATTTGTTTAAAAACTTTATTGTATCTGATTATTATATATTTAAATCGCTAATTTTTGCTCAGGTTACTTTACAAAATGATGAATATTTTTTGTACCGAAAAATGTTTGATATTATGTACAAAGAAATTTCAAAGCCAGATTTATATATTTATTTATATCAAAAAACACCTCGTTTAATTGAAAACATTAAAAAAAGAGGAAGAGAATACGAGCAAAATATTGCACCAGAATATTTAGATAATATTCATAAAGGATATGCCACTTTTATTAAAACGGAAGAAAATTTAAAATCGTTAATTATTGACGTTTCAGAATTAGATTTTGTTAATCATCCTGACGATTACACTTCTATAATTGAGCTAATAAAAAATACGGATTAATTATTTTTTAAGTTCTAATTTTTCAGCAAAATAATCACAAAAATCACGCATAGTTGCGCTCATTCTTTCATCATTAGTTGCACGTTCAAAAGAACTTGCCATAGAAATTAATGTTTGATGAAAAAAATATTTCATTTCATCTAATGGCATATCTTTAGTCCATAAATCTAACCTTAAAGTATCTTTTGCTTCGGCATCCCAAACAGAAACCAACATTGCTTTAGCCTCTTTATCTAAAATGTTGTTATCCTTAGCTGTCCAACTTATTTTTTCAGGAATCTTATTTTCGTCTAATCCTACGTTAAATTCTATTTTAGAGGTATGATTTATTGCCATTTTTTTTCGGTTTATATTTTGATTTTTTAAATATTTCTTCTGCCTTAGTTTCTAAAAGTTGCTGCAAAGTTACATTATTATTTTCCATATACGAACGTACAATTCTCCAACCAATCCAGCTACCAACTCTTCCAGAAGATTCACTATCTATATTCAAATAAAATTTTGAAAATGGAGCATCGGCAATAAATCTTTTATACAAAGAAGCTTTGCTACTAAACAACAAATCTTTTTCCATAAAATAAGTCCAAATTGGCACTTCATTAGCTTCGGTCCAATCTAACTGATCTTTAGTATAGCCCATTTTTCTATCATCAGAAAGCCTTGGTAAAAAAGCATCTAATATATATTTCTTTTTACCTTGAATGATACAATTATTTAAAAATAATCGTTCTCTTTTTGGTCTATAATATTTATCAGCAATAGCTTTTGCAACATCAACAACTAATTGTTTTTTAGTATAATTTTGTTTTAAATAATCAGGAAAATCTTTGTAAACTTTATCTTTTGTTCCCAAATACATATCCAGCGAAATAAATAACAAACTATCTGCATAAATTACCTTACTTTCATAATCTAAATTTGTTATTAATGTAATTATTTTTGGCGATTTAAAATCTGGATAATAGTATTTTATATGTTTAAATAAATTACTTATCTGCGCTTTTTCGTCTTTAAAATCTCCAAATATTTTTTGTGATTTTTGATATAATTCTTGCTCCTTTTTAATTTTAGAAAGCCAAATACTATCATTTTTTTCAGGGAATAAATATGGATATTTTTTCTCTACTTTGGGTAACGTTTCTTTGTTTGAAGTATAAAATTGTTGTTCAAACCTATCTACAATAACTTCAACTTTAATATTAGAAACATCTACATCTTTTTTAGGTTTTTGGGTACAAGATGCTATAACCAATAAAATGAAAACGGAAATATAATATCTGTTCATTAATTTCTATCTTTACAAACTCAATTTTAGTAACGACAAAAGTATTGAATTAGTTTATAAAAGTATTTAATATTTTTTGAAATTAGATTAAACGCCAAATGAAAATAGCAATTGCGCAGATAAATACAACTGTAGGAGATATAAACGGCAATTTTAAAAAAATTGTTTCAAACATTACCAAAGCTAAAAATGAAAATGCGGATTTGGTGGTTTTTCCTGAATTAACACTAACTGGTTATCCTCCAAGAGATTTATTAATTAAGAAAAGTTTTGTAAAAAAAAATATAGAAGTACTTCATGACTTGGTTAAATTAACAGAAAACATTGCTGTTATTGTTGGTTTTGTAGATGAAAAAAATGGAGAATTATACAATGCAGCGGCCTTTATAAATAATAAAAAGTTAGTAGAAATATATCATAAAATTCACTTACCAAATTATGATGTTTTTGATGAAAAAAGGTATTTTACTGCAGGTTCTGTTCCTTCCTTATTTACTTTTAAAGGTGTTAAATTAGGATTAACTATTTGCGAAGATATTTGGATAGATAATGGTCCTGCAATGGATTTAAGCAAAAACGGAGCGGAATTAATTATTAATATTTCAGCATCTCCTTTTCATGCAGGAAAAGAAAAAATTAGATTAAACATAGTCACTAAACAAGCCAAAGAAAATAATATTCCTATTGTATATTGTAATCTTGTTGGTGGACAAGATGATTTAATTTTTGATGGGCGAAGCTATGTAATCAATAATAAAGGAAAATTAGTACAACAAAGTAAATCTTTTACCGAGGAATTAAGTTATATAAGTTCTATTGAAAATAAAGATGAAAT
>DGOU01000128.1:775-2199 GCA_002390165.1 Lutibacter sp. UBA4458 | reverse complement strand
GTTACTATGCCAAGTAAATTTTCATCAACAGGAAGTATATCTGATTCATTAGATTTAGCGGAAAACTTAGAAATTCCTTGCGATGTAATTCCTATTAAAAGTATTTATATCAGTTACTTAAAAACTTTAAAAACGGAATTTGCAAATACTAAATTTAATGTTGCTGAAGAAAATATTCAGGCTAGAATTAGAGGAAATATATTAATGGCGCTTTCTAATAAATTTGGTTATTTAGTACTTACTACAGGAAATAAAAGTGAAAGTTCAGTTGGATATTCTACTTTATATGGCGATATGGCTGGTGGATTAGCAGTAATATCAGATGTTTTAAAGACCAAAGTTTATGAATTATCTAAATACATAAATGAAGCAAAAGGCAAAGAAATTATTCCGGTATCTACAATTACTAAACCGCCATCTGCAGAATTAAGAGACGATCAAAAAGATTCGGATTCGTTACCAGAATACAACATTTTAGATCCAATTTTAAAAGCTTATGTGGAAGATGATTTAGGAAAAGAAGCCATAATTAATTTAGGTTTTAAGGAAGCAATTGTTACTCGAATAATTAGTTTAGTAGATAGAAACGAGTACAAACGACAACAAGCTGCTTTAGGTTTACGTATTACTTCCAGAGCATTTGGACAAGGTAGAAGAATGCCTATTACAAACCGATGGAAAGACGATTAAATAACGCGATTTAATCGTTGATATAATTTTTGTTTTAAATTGGTGTAATTTACTACAGATTCTAAAATTTGATCATTTATATTTTCTTTGTCTATTTCAGAAATTAACGATTTAATTTTTTGTTCAATAAGTACACGTCTAAGATTATAAATAGCGTCTAAAACCATTTTGGCCAAATCGTCTTTTTTTGTTTTTGGAAACACTTTTTTTCTTTCCCAATCACTTAAAACATATTTCTCATCATCCATTAAAATATTGGTAACCAAACTAGCTATTCTAGCATCTTCATTATTTATAAAAGCATCTACAGAAATGGTTGTATCTTGATTTAATTGATGAATTACTTCATAATAAATAAGTTGAAATATCTCATCGGTAAATTCTACTTCATCTTCTTGTAAATTCAAATACACTTCTTTTGAAACCACATTTTCAAATTGGTATTTTTTTAGAGATTTTACTTCATTATCATCTACTTCTTCCCCAGGAACATATCCTTCAAACTCCACATTATTATTACCATAAAGCAACAATATTTTAATTATTTCTCTTTCGTATTTATGTAATTCGTCAATTTTTTTATACTCTGGTGTTTTTTGTAAAACAGGCGCTAATGGTTTATTATAAACAGGTGTTTTAGAAGCATCACGTTGTTCTTTTTTTGCAATTTGTGCCAATTCACTAAACAATACTGTTTCAGAAATGTCTAAAATTCTAGAACACTCTTTAATATA
>DGOU01000128.1:446-743 GCA_002390165.1 Lutibacter sp. UBA4458 | reverse complement strand
TCCAGCTTTTTTTACTGGATCATTTTCGGCATCTTTTAATAATAAAGTTACTTTAAAATTAATAAAATCCTGCGCTTCTTTTTCCACATATTCTTTCAGCTCTTCTGCAGAAACTTTTTTAGAAAAACTATCCGGATCTTCTCCTTCAGGAAATAAAACTACTTTTACATTTAAACCTTGTTCTAACAGTAAATCAATTCCTCTAATAGAAGCTCTAATACCCGCAGCATCCCCATCAAACAACATAGTTACGTTGTTAGTAAGTCTGTGAATTAATCGTATTTGCTCTTTAGTTAA
>DGOU01000128.1:0-357 GCA_002390165.1 Lutibacter sp. UBA4458 | reverse complement strand
TAGATTTCACTTTCTGGTGAATTTAAATATTTTGCTGCTTTTTTATCTTTTGTTAAAATTCTTCCTCCAAAGCCAAGCACTCTTCCACTCATACTATGAATAGGAAACATTACTCTTCCTTTAAATCTATCAAATTTTTTAGTTTTTGATAATTCGTCCGTTTGTTTAACAATAGTTAGTCCAGTACCTTCTATAAAATTAAGATCGTATCCTTTATTTAAAGCTTCTTTAGTAAAAGCTTCCCATTCATCTAAGGCATAACCTAGTTCAAATTTTTGAATAGTTTCATCAGTAAAACCACGTTCCTTAAAATACGTTAGTCCAATTGCCTTGCCTTGCTCGTTTTTATGTAATATT
>DGOU01000127.1:5317-5479 GCA_002390165.1 Lutibacter sp. UBA4458 | reverse complement strand
ATTATATACCGATAAAAAAAACAAAAAAATGTATTTTAAATGGTCCAATTGTACGGATGGATTTAATTTACCCTTAGTTTTAGTTAATAAAAACAAACAAACAAAGATTTTTCCTAATCAAAAATGGCAAAACATTACTATAACAAAAAGTGAACGAAATCT
>DGOU01000127.1:4539-5254 GCA_002390165.1 Lutibacter sp. UBA4458 | reverse complement strand
GTTAAACGTTTAAAATAAAACGATTTCTTATTAAATATTATTACTACTATTTTAATTTTAATGAAAAAACGGAAGGTTCTTTATTATTATTTGTTATTAAAAGTAAGTTTTGGTTTTTTTCTTTTATTAAACTTATATTCCTACTATCAAAAGGATCATACAAACCACTTTTTAAAGGTGTAATTACTTGAAAATTATTTTTACCATCACCCAAAAGTACACAACCAATACCAGCATCGTAACGTGTTGTTTCTACTTCAGCAGCATAATGATTGCCTACTATTAAAATATCCTTATTCCCATCCTTATTAAAATCTCGTACAAATGAAGATTTAATAGGAGAAACTTGAGCTAAAAATGGCAGTGGTTTTTGAACTAATTTACCGTTCTCATTAATTAAGATGATACTTTCAAAATTTTTAATTTCATAAGTTACCGCATCTTTTAAACCTTGTTTTGGTAAAATATCTTTAAGTTTTGAAGCAGCAAAACTGTTATAGTTTTTGAATTTTTTAGCAATAAAAGGCATTTGATTACTTGAACATTCTCTCCCTCTTTGAGGTACATAATCCTCTTTATAAAACTTAGCCAATACTATATCATTGGTTCCATTATTGTCAAAATCATTTGCATAAACTTTAAAAGGATGCTCATTAGTTGCTTTAAATTTATTGTTTTTCCCTAAATTTCCAACTATATAATCCATATCGCCATC
>DGOU01000127.1:4131-4529 GCA_002390165.1 Lutibacter sp. UBA4458 | reverse complement strand
CTATTTACAAATTTACCTTTTTGATTTTCTAAAAGTGTAATTTGCATCCATTCACCAACTAGCATTAAATCTTCATCACCATCCTTATCTATATCGGTAAAAACAGCATCCGTAACCATGCCGATTTTATGTAAATCTGGGGCAATTTTATCTGTTAAATCTTTGAATTTACCGCCCTCATTAATTAGTAAATAACTACTTGCTGGAAACGGATATTTACCAGCAATAAGACGTGTGCCTACAAAAAGGTCTAAATCACCATCTTTATCAATATCCGCAACTTTAACTGTTTGCGAATTTGCATAAATATTAGGTAGTGCAGTTTCGTCTTTCCTAAAAACTCCTTGTCCGTTATTAAGGTACAATCTATCTTTTAATAAAGAATTTCCATCTTTAAA
>DGOU01000127.1:1627-4113 GCA_002390165.1 Lutibacter sp. UBA4458 | reverse complement strand
TTTGTCTAGTTTCCAAGGTTGCGATAAATTCTTTTTAAATAAACCGTTTTCTTGCTGAAGATATAATTCACCACTTTGTCTACTTGCTCCGCCAATAAATAAATCTTCTAAACCATCTCCATTAACATCGCCTGTTGCAGAAAAAGGACCATTTTGTGATAATTTATGAGGAATAAGAGTTTCTCTTAAATAATCATCATATTCATTTTCTTTATGACTGTATGAAATACCTATTTCAGAAGATTTAATTTGATTAAAGATGGTATTAGGTTTATTCTTTTTAATCTTTCCATTTTTAGCGCTGGCATATTTTGCTATTAATGTAGTATTAGATTTAATATTTTGAAATTTTGAAATTTTGCTATCAGTCCAAATTACCTCAACGGAATCTATTTTTGAGACAGAGCCAAGTCCGAAAAAAACACCTGGTTCTACCGAAGACAAATAACCTCTTGTAACTATATTTTCGCCAATTTGCATTTTATTATTATAATGGATAATAGCTTTTGCCCCAAATCCAAAAGTATTTTTATCATCGCCTTTAAATTTTATTTTTAAATAATTACCGGTGGATTTATTTTCATAAACAAAAGCAGAAGCTTCCATATTGTTAGTAATTATGTCTAAATCGCCATCATTATCTAAATCGCCATAAGCTATGCCACTAGAAAAGCCGGGTTTGTCAAAACCCCATTTGCTAGATTCATTTTCAAATTTTAAATTTCCTTTATTTCTGAATATATAGTTAGGCAGTGGTGTTGAAGGTGTTTCATCATTCAATTTGAACAAATTTTTAGTGCCACCAACTAATTCCTTATTTGATTTAATTAAAAAATCATTATTTCTAATGTCTTTTTTGATACCATTAGTTATAACAATATCTTTAAAACCATCATTATCTAAATCCACCAAAAGAGCTCCCCAACTCCAATCTGTTTTAGCAATTCCATCCATACTTGCAATATCAAAAAAGCTACCTTTTCCAGTATTAATTTGTAAGGTATTTTGCATATATTGATAGTTTTTGCCTTCGGCTACCATTTTATTAAATCGTTCATTACTCATAGAACCCATATTAGTTTTAGAACGAAAATTATCTGCGGCAGCCATATCAAGAGTCATTAAATCCATTAAACCATCATTGTTAACATCGCCTGTATCTGTACCCATACTTGCAATAGAAATGTGCTTTAACTTATCATTAATCACATTTTTAAATGTACCATCTCCATTATTATAATACATATAATCTGGATCATCATAATCGTTTGAAACATATAAATCTACCCAGCCATCATTATTAAAATCAGATGCCGATACGCTTAAACCAAAAGCGGGAATTAGAATAATACCTGCCTCTTTTGAAATATTTTTAAAATGACCATTATCATTTATATATAATTTATCGGTATATAATTTTTTGGTTTCATTGGAAATAATTTTCTGAGATTTATGTCTAATATCTGCTGGTTGATTTACCTGAAACATATCTAAATCACCATCATTATCCATATCAAAAAATACTGATTGAGAAGAAAAACCTGAATCATCTAAACCATAAGCTTTCGCAGATTCAGTAAAAGTTAAATCTTTATTATTAATGTATAACAAATTTCTACGGTCGTTTGGGTTCATCGATTCTCCATTACGGCTAACATAAATATCTAGAAAACCATCTGCATTTACATCTGCCATAGTAACACCCCACGACCATCCTTTATTAAGGTTTACTTTTGAAGTTTTTGTAATATCTTTAAATTTAAAATTACCCATATTTTGGTAAAGCCGATCGTTAACCATGTTTCCACAAAAAAACACGTCAGCTAAACCATCATTATTAAGGTCTCCAATAGCAACACCACCTCCATTATATATTTGGCTAGAATAAAATTGATTTAAAGAATCTGTTTCTTTTATAATGTTGTTAAAATCAATTCCTGTTTTGGTAGCAGGTAAAAGTTGCAAATAGTCAACAGATTTTTTTGCATTACTATTATATTGATTTTGACAAGCTGTAAAAAGTAAGGCAATACCAATTAAAATTATTTTTAATTGTTTGATGGTTTTCATGATGTTTTGAAATTTTTAGTCTAGTAATTTTCTGTATAAAAACAACAAAATTATTAAAATTTTTAATACTACTTCATTAATAGTTTTATATTCTAATAAATTATAGGCCTAAAAATGATTTTCACATTATTTATTAACAGAATGGCTTAGGTGTATATTTTACAATAAAAGCTTTAGTTTAAATTATTAACTGAGATAAAAAAAATTAAAAACTTCTAGCTTTACTAGGATATAACAAGTCCTATGAACTCAAGTTTATAAACTAAGAGCTTGCCAAATGATATGACTTTTCAAAAAAATTATTTTCTAAAACTTAACTAAAATCCGTTTTTATATTAAATGAATTTAGAATGTAAATATTTAATATAATTCCTGCCTTATTTTTTAAAAATAGATTCCATTTCTTCTAAAGTTTT
>DGOU01000127.1:0-1540 GCA_002390165.1 Lutibacter sp. UBA4458 | reverse complement strand
AATTTGAAGTTTATTAACATCACTCTCTACTATCATTGGAAAAGATTGAGACACAAAATAATTTGCTAACCATTGTGCAGCTACTGCAATAGACATGGCTGCAGCTCTAATTTTATTTGGAAATATTTCTGATAATATTACCCAAACTACTGGTCCCATAGACATTGCAAACGAACCAATAAACATTAAAATTCCTATTAAACTTATAATTCCTTCTGTAGAAGATATGGTAGGTAAACCAGCAGAATTTAAATGGGTATAACTACTAAAATACAACGTAAAGCCCATAATTAAAAATCCAATAAGCATTCCAAATCCTCCAATAATTAACAAAGGTTTTCTACCTAATTTATCTACCGTAAACATGGCAATAAACGTGAATATTAAGTTTACAGAAGCTAATAATATTTGTTGCGCTAAAATATCTTCTTTTCCAAAACCTAAGGCTTGTTCAAAAATATCTGCTCCATAATATAGTACGGCATTTATGCCTGTAAATTGTTGTAAAACCGATAAAACAGTTCCAATAATTACAATAGGTAATAGTGATTTGGTAAATACGGAAACCTTCTCTGATTTAGTATCTTTTTCTATAGATTCTTTAATTTCGTTAAATTCTTTATTAGCAACTTCTTCTCCATGAATTCTTGTAAGAATATGTTTTGCTTCCTCTTCTTTATTCCTTAACATTAACCATCTTGGGCTTTTTGGAACAAAAAACAACAGTGTTAAAAATAAAAATGCAGGTACTAATTCCGACCAAAACATTTGTCGCCATCCGTAATCTATATTCTCTATTTCTGTAAGTCCATTTCCAATAAAATAAGTCACTAAAAAAACTACGAAAAATCCAATTACAATAGCTAATTGATAAAATGTTACTAAATTTCCTCTTTTTTTAGCAGGTGCAATTTCTGCAATATACATAGGAGCGTTCATAGAAGCTATACCTATAGCAAGACCTCCTATAATTCTAAAAAACACTAATAAAGAGGTAGATTCTGGTAACATACTTGGTAAGCCAGATCCCCAGGCAGATATTATAAAAAATATTGCAGAAATAATTAATGATTTTTTTCTTCCAATAGCTTTACTTAAAAGCCCTGAAGAAGCTGCCCCAACTAATGCACCTAGTAAAGCACTACTTACTATAAAACCTTTTAAAGCACCAGTTAGTTCAAAATATTTTGAAAAATAAAATTGTGTTCCGTTGATAACTCCAGTATCATATCCAAAAAGCAATCCTCCTAAGGTTATGGCTATGGTAATAAAATAAATGTTTATTCGTTTATTGGATGTTTTATTCATTTTAAGTTGATTATATGGTTATTTTAAATGGTTATTTTAAATTAAAATTTTCTTTTAATACATCTTGACTGTTTCTTCCAACAAATAATTGAAAATCTCCTGCTTCTGCTTTAAAGCTCTTATCTAAGCTATAGAATGCAAAATCATTAGAAGTCAAAGTAAAGGATATTTTTTTAGATTCATTTGGTTGAAGTAATATTTTTTTAAAACGCTTTAATTCCTTTATTGGTCT
>DGOU01000064.1:3747-5759 GCA_002390165.1 Lutibacter sp. UBA4458 | reverse complement strand
CTTACTTGTCCAGCAAATTGAATTGGTTCTCTACTAATGGAATCTATATTCGATTCTACATAAATTTTAGGAAACTCATCCTTTATAACCTGAATGGAATAATTTAAGGATTCGTAATTAATCAACTGTTTATTTGAAACTGCAATTTTATAATTTAAATTAGAAATAATTTGCTTTGTAAAACTAAAATAATCGGTTGTACTATGTTCAAAATTTAATTTCTTATCCTGTTCAAAAAAATTAACGGCATCCGTTTTTACGGTATTTATTTGCCAAGATATTTTTGTTCCTTCCGGAACAATAGCATTACCTGTGTTAGTAATAACTTCATTTTTTTTATTGGTATAATTTGGATAGTTTAATACCATTTTCAAATCAATAATACTAGGCTTTTCCAAACTAGTAATAGTGTATGTTTTAGAGGTAAATCCGTTTGCTTCAAAATAAAAATTAATAGGTTTGCTAATGTTTGAAAAGGAATACTCAAATTTTCCAAAACCATTATTAACCAGATAGTAATTTTGATTTGAAAACAAAATAGTTGCTTCATTTGGTATAGAATTTCCTGTAATTTCCAAATCAATTTTTAACGGACTTCCTTCTACAACCGTTAACGATTTATTTAACACTTTAAATTGAAAAGGTGCTGGTTGTTTATAGGCAGTTTTATAATGTACAACTCTAGTGAGACTTTTATTAAACGAAGATAAATTTCCAGTAAAATAAACCAATCCAATAATCAGAAATGGTAAAAGTGCATATTTTAAATATTTTTTGTTTTCTGAAAAATGAATTGCTTTTTTAAAAGGAATTAATTGTAACTGTTTAGAGCGTTGTTCAATACTTGCATCAATAAGTTCAGAATGCTGATTTAAATTACTTAACTGTAACGTATTGAGTAACTTATCACTAATATCAGGAAAATAATCTCCAATAATTTTAGAAGCTTGTTCTTCAGTAATTCCGTCTTTTAAACCATATATTTTAAAAATTGGAATTAAAATATAATTGATTACTAAACCTATTTCAACTAAAACAAAAATCCAAAATAATACGCTTCTATAAACTGGCTTTAACCATAAAAAATACTCAAGAAATAGCGTAAAAATAAAATATAATAATCCTAAGGATAAAAATAACAATATCCCTTTAATAAGTTCATTTATATAGAACTTTTTAATAAACTTTTGAAGTTTTACTTTTATGTGGTTATAATCATTCAATTCCCTCCTTTAAGCTATTTATAACTCCTAAAATAAGGAAAATACGTTATAGTATTACTATTTTTTCTTTAATTGCAAATAATACAAGTCCTATTCTAGTTTTAACATTTAGTTTTGCAAACAGAGCTTCGCGGTAATTTTCAATGGTTTTTGGACTTAAACACATGATATCTGCAATTTGTTTATAGGTGTTTTCTGTACAAGTTAACTTCAAAAATTCTAATTCTCTTTCTTTTAAAAAAGTTTCTTTATTATTTGGGTTGTCAATAGTATTTAGCAAACTATTTGTAACAATTTCAGTATAATAAAATCCTTTAGTATTCACTTCATTTATAGCGTGGTATAATATATCAGGATGAATATCTTTTAATAAATACCCCTTTGCTCCTGCTCGTAGCATTGCTAAAATTGTAGATTCATCGCACTCCATGGATAGCGCTAAAACTTTAATTTCTGGATAATTCTCCTTCAACCATTTTGTGGTTTCAATACCGTTCATTATTGGCATTTGAATATCCATTAAAACAATTTGAGGTTTTTGCTTTTTTTGAGATAAATAATTTACTAACTCTTTTCCATTAACTAAAACAGTTAACACATTAAACTCTTTAAAATTTGAAACTAAACCGTTTAATGCTTGCGAAAAAAGTAGATGGTCATCTACAATAATTATATCAATAGGTTTCATAGTTAATTTTGTTTTGGACAACTAATATATAATTTAGTTCCATTATTTTCTGAAGATTTTAAATCTATTTTTGCTCCAATTAAATCGGCTCTGCTTTTAAT
>DGOU01000064.1:484-3702 GCA_002390165.1 Lutibacter sp. UBA4458 | reverse complement strand
CATATTTTAATTCAATTTTCAAATTTTCAGCTTTAGAATATTTTAAAGTATTATTACAAAACTCTTGTAATATTCTAAATAATATAATTTCTTTTTCGTTACTCAAATTAAAAGGTTCCTTAGAAATTATTAATTCCGCATTAAGCATATTTAAACGATTAAAACGACTAATTTCCATAGAGATAGCATCAATTAAGCCTTTATTTTTAATGGTTTCCGGATTTAAAGATTTTGCTAAACCTCTTAATTCTTGTAAACTTTTTCCAATAATTTCTCCTGTTTCAATAATTTGATGTTTCTCTTTCTCTGGTAAATTTATTTGCACCATATTCAATTGCATTTTTGCAACAGACAACAACTGACCAACATTGTCATGAATTTCCCAGCTTATATTTTGTAATGCCTGTTCCTGAATTTCCATTTTAGATTTTGTGATTTCTTCTTCAAATCGTTGTTGCGTTTCTTTTTGTTTAATTAAATAAGAAGATTTTTTCTGTTGAAAATAAAAGAAGAAAAACATTAATACTACCGCTAAAAATAGCACAATTATAGTGGATACAAATACTAAAAGTTGAATTTCTGTAGGTTCCATAATTAATTATTATATTCCTTTTTACTAATAATAAACCCTGTAATAAAGCATAAATGCATAATAATATTTAAAATAAATGTTATGTATTGAAACATGCCAAAAACAGTAATAAACTTAAATAAGGCAATTGCGGGTAAAAATCCTAAATTATATAAAAATTCTCCTAGTGCAATCCAAAAAAATAAGGAGTGTTTAATGTTTAATACTTCATCGCTTTCAAGCACTTCTATAAAATAAGTTATGGTTAAAATTACTACTAAAAATTTAGCAAAAATGACATTATTTAAAAGTAAGTGCTGCACATAATGTCCAAAAAAGATTACATTAATTAAAGTAATAGTAATAAAACCAATAACTAGTAATTTTATAAATAATCGTTTCTTTTTACTAGCTATCCTACTTAAAAAGAAAAAAGAAAAAAATAGAAAGTTTACAATCTGCCATGTATTGTAAACAATATTTGTGCTTACTTTTAGATAATATGCTAAATACGTTCCAATACTTTCAGAAATAAAAGTATAAATTAAAAAATATATAAAATAATTTAAGTATTTATTCTGAGAAAACTTTCTCTTATAAATTAAACCAAAAAAAATACTAATTGCATAAATTAATGGATAAGTATAAAAAGGCATACGCTAATTATTGAGGATACGTAGCAGAAGGTGGATTTCCAAAAGCTCCATCGTTCATTGGGTCAATATCAGAAATATCGGAACTTTGGGCTACTTTTGTTTCTCCATCTTCTAAGGTTATATTTTTTTTAAATTGTGTTGGAACAAAAAAAACGGTAGCATAATTGTCTCTATTTGGATTTTTATCATTTTTAGAATACGCTCCAAAATAAATCCGTAAACCATTTACATCAATTCCTTTTGCTTTTCCTTCACTTTCTACATAAGATATATACGCTTTTAAATCCTCTAAAGAAAGCCAGCTAGAAATTGCATCTTTTTTACCAATAGCAGTATCAATAGCTTTAGTACGTGTATTTACAAAATTTTGATTCAAATCTTTTGCTTCTTGAGGAGTTATTTTTTTCATGATTATAGATTTATTAATTATTAAAGTTTAAAGTTAAACATTTATTCTAATAAAACTTTATTAAAAAAAAGGGGGTTTTTCCCCTTAAAAAAAGGGGAAGATTATTAAATGAAAATAACCTGCTCGTACCTATTTTTGTAGGTATAATTAAGCTAAATAAAAATGTATTTAAAACCGTTTTTAATAAAATTTAAAAAATACCTTATTGGGTTAATTATTTTAATAGCAATTTGTCTTAATTTCTTTATGTTAAATAAAGTTATTTCAAATTCAAAATCTGATATACACTTTAGTAAGAATTTAATATTGGGTTATGAATAATATTTTGTCATTATGGAGAAGATTCCCCACTTAAAAATTTCTTTGAATTCTTCAAAGAATATCTAAAATCGTTTCTTGGGCAGATTTTAAGGGTTGCTAAAAAGTAACCCTTTTTTTTATGAATAAATCTTACTTATTTATTCGGTTAATTTATCTTTGCATTTTAAAACTGAATTTACATGAAAAACGTACGAGTTAGATTTGCGCCAAGCCCTACAGGTCCTTTACATATTGGAGGTGTTAGAACAGCACTTTATAATTATTTATTTGCTAAAAAAAATAACGGAACTTTTATTTTACGTATTGAAGATACCGACCAAACCAGATATGTAGCAAATGCTGAAAACTATATAGTTGATGCCTTAAACTGGTGTAATATACCTTTTGATGAAGGCCCTGGTAAAAATGAAAAGTTTGGACCATATCGCCAATCGGAACGTAAAGAAGTTTATAAAAAATATGCTGATGAATTGATTCAAAAAGGAAAAGCTTATTACGCTTTTGATACTGCCGATGAATTAAATTTTCATAGAAAAGATCACGAACAAAAAGGCAAAACCTTTATTTATAATTGGCATAACAGAGCTAAACTTACTAATTCTATCTCATTAACTAAAGATGAAGTTGAAAAACGTATTGCTAATGGCGATAAGTACGTAATTAGATTTAAAATGCATAACCCTTTAAAAGATGGTGAACATGCAATTATTTCAACTTCCGATTTAATTCGTGGTCATGTTTCCTTTAAAACCGAACTTTTAGACGATAAAATTTTATTTAAAAGTGATGGCATGCCAACGTATCATTTAGCAAATATTGTAGATGATCATTTAATGGAAATAAGTCATGTTATTCGCGGTGAAGAATGGTTACCTTCTCTTCCACTTCATATTGCTTTATATGAAGCTTTTGGTTGGGATAAACCAGAATTTGCTCATTTACCTTTAATTTTAAAACCTGTAGGAAAAGGAAAATTAAGCAAACGTGATGGCGATAAATTAGGGTTTCCTGTATTTCCTTTAGAGTATAAAAACTTGGAAACTGGCGAAATTTCAAAAGGATATAAAGAAGATGGTTATTTTGCAGATGCTTTTATAAACATGTTGGCTTTATTAGGATGGAATCCCGGAACGGAACAAGAACTATTTACCCTTGAAGAACTTTCTCAAATATTTAGTTTAGACCGAGTTAGTAAAAGTGGTGCAAAATTTAATCCAGATAAAACCAATTGGTTTAACCAACAATATATGCATCAAAAATC
>DGOU01000064.1:0-434 GCA_002390165.1 Lutibacter sp. UBA4458 | reverse complement strand
TATATAGAAAAAGTAATCTCCTTAGTAAAAGACAGAGCAATTTTTGTGCATGATTTTTGGGATTTAAGTAGCTTCTTTTTTGTTGCTCCAACAGAATATAATGAAAAAGCTTCCAGAAAAAACTGGAAAGAAGGAACTCCAGAATTAATGGAAGAACTTATTCATCTCTTAAAATCTGTGAATGATTTTACTTCCTTAACTATAGAAAATACAGTTAAAGAATGGATAACTTCTAAAGAAATAGGTTTTGGAAAAGTAATGCAACCGTTTAGATTGAGTTTAGTTGGCGCTATGAAAGGGCCTCATTTATTTGATATTGCAGAAATGGTTGGTAAAGAAGAAACTATAAACCGAATTAAAAAAGCTATAGCAACTTTATAAATAAAAATACTTTTTAAAAAGTAAAACTTTACGTCCTATTGAGCTTTTCGAAA
>DGOU01000099.1 GCA_002390165.1 Lutibacter sp. UBA4458 | reverse complement strand
TCTAATATTTTGGTATCAATCTCATTTTCAATGTGATTGTATTGACCTTTTAGGTCCACCATTTGAATTTTTCTCATGATTTTGTATTACTAAATTTGACCAACAAAAATACAACAAAAGCATTGTTTGTACAATTAATAAATGAAAACAAACTACTTAATCAAATAAATCAGAAGATAAGTATCTGTCACCTCTATCTGGAATTACGGCTACAATTATACCTTGGCTTAATTTATCTGCTAATTTATTTGCAGCTGCAACAGCACCTCCGCCACTCATCCCTGAAAAAACACCTTCTAATTGTGCTAGTTTTTTGGTAGTTTTACGTGCTTCTTGTTCACTAATTTCAATAATTAAATCTACTTTTTTAGGATTAAATATTTTTGGAAGAAATTCTTTTGACCATTTTCTAATACCAGGAATTCTTGAATTATCTGTAGGTTGAGCACCTATAATTTGAATATTTTTATTTTTTTCTTTTAAATAAGTGGAAGTTCCCATTATGGTGCCGGTTGTACCCATTGCAGATACAAAATGAGTAATTTTTCCTTGCGTTGTTTCCCAAATTTCTGGGCCTGTAGTTTTGTAATGTGCTTTCCAGTTATCGTCATTCGCAAACTGATTTAACATATAATAACCTTTTTCAGTAACTTGTTTTTCTGCATATTCTCTAGATCCTTCAATTCCTTTTTCATAAGAAGTTAAAGTAACTATTGCACCATAAGCTCTCATAGTTTGAATTCGCTCTTTGGTCGAATTTTCAGGCATTACTAATTCAATTTGCAAACCAAATTGTTTGGCAATCATAGCCAATGCTATACCTGTATTTCCGCTTGTAGCTTCAATTAAATAATCTCCTTTTTTAATTTCTTTTCGTTGTAAAGCACTATAAACCATGTTAAATGCAGGTCGGTCTTTTACACTACCGGCAGGATTATTTCCTTCTAATTTTAAAAATAAAGTTACCTTCTTATTATTAAGAATGTGATTAGTTTTTACTAAAGGTGTTTTACCAATAAAATTAAATATAGAAGTTGTTTTCATTAATGAATTTTTGATTTTAATTTTATTTCAGCAGTATGATAGACCATGGAATTTTTTGGGATAGATGATGTTATAAAAACATTTCCACCGATGGTACTATTTTCACCGATAATGGTTTCACCTCCTAAAATTGTGGCATTAGCATAAATAGTAACATGATTTTCAACGGTTGGGTGCCTTTTT
Organism: Lutibacter sp. UBA4458; assembly: GCA_002390165.1. Taxonomy (GTDB): domain Bacteria; phylum Bacteroidota; class Bacteroidia; order Flavobacteriales; family Flavobacteriaceae; genus Lutibacter. The sequence goes on along the minus strand of DGOU01000099.1, from coordinate 2,976 downwards.
TTATTTCTCATATCTTTTGAAACCTGTAAAGCTCCTAACGTAACTCCCTGATATATTTTCACATTATTTTTAATAGTACAGGATTCTCCAATAACAATTCCTGTAGCATGATCAATAAAAAAGTGTTCGCCAATGGTTGCACCTGGATGAATATCTGTTCCTGTTAAGCTATGTGCATATTCACTCATTAACCTTGGAATAATTGGAATATTTAATAAATATAATTCATGGCTAAACCTATAAATTGCAATTGCGTAGAAACCCGGATAGGCTAAAAAAACTTCTTCTACACTGTTAGCGGCTGGATCATGATTATAAATTTCTTGTGCATCTATATTCAAACATTTTAAAATGCTAGGTAATTTTAATAAAAAGCGATCCCATATATTTTCTAGGGGAATATTATGTGTTAAACTTGCAATTTTATAAATTTCATTAAAATTTTCTTCTAATTGAATTATGTTTTTAGCAACACAAGCTTTAGCATCAAATAAAGTATAAAACAAATCGTTAGTAAATTTCTCGGTTTTATTTTTTATAGAAAAATCTAAATGAGGTCTTTTTTTATTATTGATAATTTTATCAATGATGTATTTTTTTGTTTTCATAATAAAATGGTCGGGGTTTTTAAAAAAAATTACCGTTGTTTATAAACCTCTTCAAATAGAATTTTAAATCTTACTCCGTAAATCTCTTTTGGTTTTCTGATGCCGCATGAAATTACTATTTCATCATTGTTGTTGTAATTTCATTGGAATGGTAAACATTTAATTCGTTTTATTGAAAAAAGTTTCTGTTTACAAAATTACAAAAAAAATCACCTATACTTTTTTGAATATAGGTGATAATAATAAAATAATTGTTAAATTAATTCTATTAGATAATAGTAGATTGTCCTAAATCAATATTATGTTTATTATAAAAAGTATTGTCTTCATCTAAAATAAAATCTCTAATAAAACTTCCAACATTTGCTGTGGAAAAATGATTTTCTAAATTTAAATCAGGTGTAGAAATTTTAAGTTCAATAGATTTATCTACAGCAGCTCTAATTTCTTCAGCTTCATCATTTAAATTAAAATGTTCTAAAAGCATTGCAGCAGATAAAATTGCAGCAACTGGATTTGCAATGTTTTTACCTTTTGCTTGCGGATAGGAGCCATGAATTGGTTCAAATAATGCATTTTTATTACCAACAGAAGCAGAAGCTAAAAGACCAATAGAACCGGCAATTACACTTGCTTCATCTGATAAAATATCTCCAAACATATTTTCTGTTAAAATAACATCAAATTGCGTTGGATTTAAAATAAGTTGCATTGCTGCGTTATCAACAAAAAGGTATTCTAACTTAACACTTGGGTATTTTTTAGATAATTCTGTAACTCTTTTTCGCCATAATCTTGAAGATTCTAAAACATTTGCTTTATCCACTAAAGTGAGTTTTTTTCTCCTTTTTTTAGCAGCTTTAAATGCTAAATGCGCAATTCTGTCAATTTCTTCTATGGAATAGGCACAAACATCCGTTGCAGTTTTGCCATCATCACTTATTTTTTTTTCACCAAAATAAATACCACCAGTTAATTCTCTATAAATAACAAAATCGGTTCCTTTAATTATTTCTTCTTTTAAATTAGATTGATGAATTAATCCGTTAAAAGTGGTTAAAGGTCTAATGTTGGCAAATAGGCCTAAACTTTTTCTTAAAGCTAATAATCCTTGTTCAGGACGAACTTTTGCATCAGGATTTTTATCATATTTTGGGTCGCCAATTGCACCAAATAAAATAGCATCGGCATTTAAACAAGTTTTTATAGTTTCTTCTGGAAGTGGAGTTCCCGTTTTATCAATTGCTATTGCACCAATGTCTGCTTTATAATAAGTAAAAGTATGGTTGTATTTTTCAGATATGGCATCTAAAATTTTTGTGGCTTGTTGGGTAACTTCAGGTCCAATTCCATCTCCTGAAAGTATTGCTATATTTAATTTCATGTCACTAATCTATTTTTTTCAAATTCTTCAATCTTATCTTTTATGCTTGTTAAATAGTCAATGTCATCAAAACCATTTAATAAGCAGTGTTTTTTATAGGAATCTATCTCAAATTTTTCAAATTGACCTGTTTCTTTTAGCAAAACAGTTTGTTCCTTTAAATCAATTAAAATTAATGAATTTGGATTAATTAGCGATGCTTTTAATAAAATTTGTAAAAAGTTTTCTGAAATTTGAATTGGAAGTATTCCATTGTTAAGTGCATTTCCTTTAAAAATATCAGCAAAAAAACTAGAAATCACTACTTTAAAACCATAATCGGCAATTGACCAAGCTGCGTGTTCACGGCTAGAGCCACAACCAAAATTAGTGCCTGCAATTAATATTTTACCACTATAATTACTATTATTTAAAATAAAATTTTCTTTTGGAATATTATTTTCGTCAAATCGCCAGTCTCTAAATAAATTTTTACCAAAACCGTTTTTAGAAGTGGCTTTTAAAAAGCGAGCAGGTATAATTTGATCGGTATCAATATTTTCAATTGGTAAAGGTACTGCTGGACTTATAATTTTTGTAAATTTTTCCATGTTAAATAAGTTTTGAGATATCTACAATTTTTCCTGCTATAGCAACACTTGCAGCAATTAAAGGACTTGCTAATAGTGTTTTAGAACCTGGACCTTGTCGCCCTTCAAAGTTTCTATTTGAAGTGGAAACACAATACTCTCCTCTTGGAATTTTATCGTCATTCATTGCTAAGCAAGCGGAACATCCTGGTTGTCTAAGTTCAAATCCGGCATTTTCAAAAATAACATCTATACCTTCTTCTTTCAATTGATTTACAACTAATTGAGAGCCAGGTACTAAAAGAGCAGTTACATTTTTTGCTTTTTGTTTTCCTTTTATAAAATTGGCTGCCACTCTAAAATCTTCAATTCTTGAGTTAGTACAACTTCCAATAAAAACATAATTTATTGTAGT
>DGOU01000252.1 GCA_002390165.1 Lutibacter sp. UBA4458 | reverse complement strand
AAGTTCTTAGTAGATCGTAAAGGAAAAGTTGTTGCTCGTTTTGAGCCAGATGCTTCTATGATTGATATCCAAGATGCTATTCAAGCCTTACTTTAATCAAGCATTATATAAAAAGTCCTTTTACAAGGGGTAACCTTTGTAAAAGGACTTTTTAAAATTCAATACATATTGGGCTTTCTTTAACATAATTAAATACCTAATCTAAATCTAGTTTATTTTTGATACGGTTCACCTCACCATATAAACTGGAGGTTTTAGGAAATATTAAAATACTGTTTTTCAATCTTATTTCTTTTTTCTCTAACTGAATATATAAAACCTGAAATTTTAGCTCCAATACCCATCATACCGTTTAACTTTTTTATAATCAGCTCTGACTCTGATTTAAAAACCGATAAATAATTAGAATCTATCGTTGTTACACACTTTTGAGTATCGAATATTTCATATAAATCATTCGTAATAGAATTAATTTTTTCATAAATATCCCAATCTACTTCTGCAGATTTTACTTGTAAATTTTTATTATCAAAACGATCTTTTGTTTTAAGTAATTGGTCTTGTATCTGAATAAATTTTTCATATGTATAATCAAAGCCAACTTCACCTAAAATATTTTTTATTTGTTCAGAATTAGGTTTTATACCTTTTCTATAAAATTTATAATCTAATTTTCCATTCACTAATAGAACATATTCATGAACATCTGTGGTATTAATTATTTCCTCAATATATTCTGCTAGGATACCTAACTCTTTAACTAACGTTGTGAGACTTAATTCTATCTCCCATAAAATTTTAATTGTATTTAAATTTATATTTTTCGCTTCTGCTTCCTTTCGGATAGTTTCATGTTCATTAATCTGTTTTTTATTAAATTGAAGAGTTAAAAATACACCAGCTAGTGTTAATAGACCTCCTATTAATGTTCCATAAAACCCTATCCAATTCCCAATATCTCCTTGAACAAATCCTGGAAATATATTTAATGACATTATAGTATTTGTAAATATTGCTAAGATAAATATAGATATGATACCAAGAAAAATTGCTAATATTACTTTCATTATAAAATCTTTCATCTCCTTTAAACTAAATCATATTAAACTTCATTAGTCTTGTATTTTATTAACAATGAAAGGGTATATGAAAGCAATGCTCTCATATACCCTTTATAAATAAGTAGTTTACACTATCGATTCGAAGATTGGATCCAGTTTAAATAAATTTGTTTTATTTATCTCAGGTACTTCACATTCAAAATCTAATTTAACCCACCAACTTGATGTGCTTGACTCATTTATATAGTTAACAGAAATTTTAGGTGACATTCTATTATTTATTAATGCAGATATCCCTGATGCATAAAATCGTGGGACATATCCTAATTTGATATTAAATCCCGTATAAATTGCAATTGCATTTTCGTCTACTGGATTTTCAGGTTCTAATTTTAAAATAACATTTTTATATGACTTTAAAACTTCAAACCAATTTTGAGGTAAATCTTGATAAGACATACCATTAATATAAAATGAAGTTTTTAAAATGCCATCAATAATTTTTAATGGTTTTTCAAAAGAATATTGATCTCCACCTAATTTCCCACGAGTACGTTCAAGCAATTCCATTTCAGAGTAGCCTTCTGAAAGGCTTAAATCGCTCAAAATTTCTTTAAAATCCACTCGAATCTCCGATGGTAATCGACGTTTAAATGCTCCAAATAAGTTTTTTGATTTGTATTCCTTTTTCAAATCTGGAAACATAGGATGTAATAAATAACCATTCTTTATAGCGTCATTTATTTTTTGAGGACCATTACTTTGATATGTGTACTGGAATGTATACTGGTAATCATAAAATGATAATGTCCCCACATGATAAAATAAGCGAGTATTAACATTTTGCCAAACTAACCAAAGCGATTCATGATTATTCATATCTTTTCCTCCCCTTTATACCATTTTAAGATATATTCCTGTCTAATTGAAATAATTAGCTTTAACCATTCCTTTTGCTTTTCGGTTAAAAAAAGATTTCGGTCAATGTACCCTTCATACTTATAGAAATCAAAAGCTTCAATATGAGCAATAATAATACTACTCTCCTCAATATATCTATTCTTCAATACTTTAATTAAATCCTTCGCCTTAACCTGTTTGTATTCAAATAATCCAGCTTTAACTTTCGTATTTCTTATATATTTATGTAATTGAATTTCACTTGACAAATACATTTTTAATTTTTCATTATCAAACCTAAAGCCAAGTGAAGCACCATTATCATATATAGGAGAAAAACTTTTCTTACCATCTTCATAATAAAGCATCATCCAATTAAACGGATGCCTATCTTGATTTCCGATTAAAATATCAAAAAAATTCATTGCGATGAATTCCTTCTTAATATCTTTCCAAAAAGGCAGCTTTTCAAGCATATCCAAACCAAAGTTTATTAAATCTTCACCTTTTAGTTCTGACAAGATAGGGCTTTCATATTCCTCAAAATCAGAAAGAATCGAACCACCTTCCAAAAATTGTCCTCTATAAGGCACAAAATTCTTTAAAAGAGCACCTCTTCTACCTTCTCTTTGTACAATTTCTACATCCATCATTTTTAACTTCAAAAGCTTTCCTACTTGTGAAGCAATTAACTCTGTAATATCCTCCCAAGAAACTCCAATTTCAAAAATTCTAGGATATTTCAATATGTATCTTCTATGTCCCTCTGATTCATTTGGCGTTCTTTCAGGTGACAATAATTCAATTTTTTCTAGTGTACTATCTACACCATATCCATAAAATCCCCAACTACTTACATCACGCAATTAATCACCTCTCATAAAATTTTGCTAACTACAGTATATAAAAAAAACAATTTATCGGAAAGCTCATTCCAATAAATTGTTTAAAACCGCCCCTATTTATGATACGGTTCATTTT
>DGOU01000047.1:10417-11265 GCA_002390165.1 Lutibacter sp. UBA4458 | reverse complement strand
CTAATTGCATTAAGTATTTCATTTCTGATGGATTAGAAACTTCACCAGTAGAGCTAAAACATTTAATAGTATTCCAGTTATATTTTTCCATGCATTTACTGCTTTTCCAGTATTTCACAAAGCTTGGAATAACCCCTAACATAGTAATCTTAGCATTTTGAACAAATGCTCCAAATTCTTCGCCCATTGGCGCACCATAAAATAAAGCGATAGTTGCTTTATTTATAAGGGTTGCAAAAACCAACCAAGGCCCCATCATCCAACCTAAATTAGTTGGCCAACAAACCACATTATTTTGTTGAATATTATGATGATAATAACCATCGCTTGCTCCTTTTATTGGCGTAGTATGTGTCCACGGAATAGCTTTTGGTTCTCCTGTAGTCCCTGAGGAAAATAATATGGTTATTATATCTTCAGGTGTTTGAATAATCGATTCAAATTCAGCATTTTCACTTATAAAACTATCCCAGTAAATATCGTTTTCTCTTCGTTTAATTTTTTCTTCTGAAACCTTTAAAATAACAGCTTGCGGCGCATTTGCTTCCACTACTTTATTAAATAAAGGAAGTGTTTTACCTGCTCTAGTAATTACATTTTGAGTGAAAATTACTTTTGGTTTCGTAATTTTTAATCGAATAGCTATTTCGTTTGGCGTAAAACTATCTGCAATGGTAACTATTGGCATTCCTGCTTTTATTCCTGCTAAATAAATTGCTACTGCCTCTATAGTCATTGGCATATATATAGCTATTTTATCTCCTTTTTTTAAGCCTAAATTTAATAAGCTATTTGCAATTTTATTCGTTAAATTTAAAAGTTGCTTTTGAGAAACTTTTTGAATTTCT
>DGOU01000047.1:0-10277 GCA_002390165.1 Lutibacter sp. UBA4458 | reverse complement strand
GTGTATTTTTTATTTAAATGAATGTTTAAATTTTGAAGGGTTTCTTCCCAAAAGATTTCTTTATTAGAAACAGACCATTTCCAAAAATTTGAATAATTATCAAATCCAAATTTTTGCATCATTTTAAAAATGTTACTGTTTTTAATAATTTCTTTTGTTGGATTCCAATCGGGTTTTAAGTTCATAAAATACTAAAATTCAGGTTGTTCATCAGCACTATTTTCAATAGGTTTATCTTTGTCTGTTTCTTTATCACAATCCACCTGAATGGTTAATTTTTCTGGTTTTTCAAATTCTTCTTGACTGATATGTAAATTTTTATCGGCATATAATTTTTGATAATACAATGCCCAAATAGGTAATGCCATAGATGCTCCTTGACCTTTATCAATTCCTGCAAAATGAACCGAACGATCTTCTCCACCAACCCAAACACCAGTTGCCAAATTAGGTACTATTCCCATAAACCAACCATCGGATTGATTTTGAGTAGTTCCTGTTTTACCAGCAATTGGATTTGTAAATTTGTATGGATATCCTGTTGCTACATTATCTGGATATTTACCCCATTTTGTGCGTAATCTAATTCCGGAACCAGATTCGGTAACACCTTCTAGTAATTTTATAACTACATAAGCAGATTCTTCGCTGAGCACTTCTTTTGAATTAGGAATAAATCGCTCTAAAACAGTCCCGTTTTTGTCTTCAATTTTAACCAACATCATAGGGGTAATTCGCAAACCTTTATTTGCAAAAGTGGAATAAGCACTAACCATTTCGTACAACGATAAGTCTACTGAACCTAATGCAATTGCTGGAACGGCAGGAATTTCACTAGTAATACCTGCACTTTTTGCTAAATTAACAACGGTTTGCGGATTTACCATATCAATTAATTTTGCGGTTACAACATTTACCGAATTTGCTAATGCATCTTTTAGAGCTAGTTCTCCTCCGTATTTATTGCTTGCATTTTTTGGAGTCCAATCTTCAGGCATTCCATATTTTTCTTTAGGAATAGTATATAAAGTATTTGGTAATTTATAACACGGAGATAATTTTAACTGATTAATTGCAGACGCATAAACAAAAGGTTTAAAAGTTGAACCTACCTGACGTTTTTGTTGTTTTACTGCATCAAATTGAAAATGTTTGTAATTAATGCCGCCAACCCAAGCTTTTATATATCCAGTTTGTGGTTCAATAGATAATAAGCCAGATCTTAAAAAATACTTGTAATAGCGTATGGAATCTTTAGGAGTCATAATAGTATCTCTATCTCCTTTCCAAGAAAATACGCTCATTTTTACTTTTTTATTAAAAGATGCTAGTATTTCTTTTTCCTTTTTTCCTTGCTTTTTCATACGATGCCAACGATTGGAGCGTTTCATTGCTAGAAGCATTGTGTGGGCAATTTGTTTTTTGTCTAAATCGTAAAAAGGAGCTTTTCTATTACGCTTTTGTTCGTTGAAAAAGACTCGTTGTAAATTTGCCATATGTGTTTTCATGGCGCCTTCTGCATAGGCCTGCATACGAGAATCTATGGTTACATAAATTTTAAGTCCATCACGGTGTAAATTGTAGAAAGTACCATCAGGTTTAGGATTATTTTTAATCCATTTTTTCATAAAATCGCGCAAATATTCTCTAAAATAGGTTGCATGACCATCACTATGTCCTTCTCTGTTAATATCTAATCCTAAATCTGTTTTTTGTAGAGAATCTTTAACTTTTACTGTAATAAAGTTGTTTTTTGCCATTTGACTCAAAACAACGTTTCTACGTTCTTTTACTAGTTTTTTTCTTCTTAAAGGATTAAAATAAGACGCGTTTTTTAACATACCAACTAGCATAGCAGATTCTGGAACTGTTAAATCTATGGGTTCTTTACCAAAATATATTCTAGATGCCGATCTAATACCAACAGCCAAGTTTAAAAAATCGTACTTATTTAAGTACATGGCTACAATTTCTTGTTTGGTATATTGGCGTTCTAACCGAACTGCAATAACGTATTCTTTAAATTTTTGAAGTATTCTTTCGGTTAAATTTTTAGAGCCTTCACCGGTAAACAATAATTTTGCTAATTGCTGGGTAATAGTACTTCCACCACCATCTTTACCCAATTTTACAACAGCACGCATTGTTGCTTTAAAATCGATACCTGAATGTTCATAAAAACGTTCATCTTCTGTTGCCACTAACGCATTTACAAGGTTTTGAGGTAAATCACTATATTTTACTGGAGTTCTATTTTCAAAAGCATATTTTCCTAAAGTTTTTCCGTCTAAGGAAATTACTTCAGAGGCTAAGTTTTTTTCAGGGTTTTCTAATTCTTCGAAGGTTGGTAATGCTCCAAAAACGCCCCAAGACGCTAATAAAAATACAAGTATTACGGCAGCTGTACCCCCTAAAATTAGTACCCAAAACCACTTAATATAGCCAGAAAAAGAGTTCTTAATTATTTTCTTTTTTTTCATTCTTTAATTTTTTCAATACTTAAACCAACATCTGAAATTCCTTTTAAAGGCATAGTTCCATCAACATCATTAGTTCCTCGCGTTGCTTGTTGAATGGTAAACTTATAATTTCCTTTATTTAAAAAAAGATAGTTTTGCTTATAAATTAACTTATTTTCTTTTAAATTAGAAATTCCAGAACCCAACCAATTTCCATAATTATCTGCCATTTGATATTCTAAAGTGTCTATAATTTGTTTTTTAGATGGCGTTTCTATTTTTGCAATTAAAAACAAAGAACTAAACGGATAATCAGTGGTGTTTCTTATATTTATAAACACATTTTTATTAAAAATAGTATCTTTATTATCTACATTAAAAACAATTTTATGGTTTAAAAACCATGTATTGTTTGGGAGACTTTGATATTCACTAAATACTGTTTTTGAATTGCAAGATATTAGCAATAATGAAAAAACTAAATAAATTTTAAATTTCTTAAGCATTCTTTTCATTATTAGGTTTTCTTCTTGGGGGTCTTTTTTTAGATTTTCTTTTAACGTTTGGTCTAGTTTCTTTTTGAACAGTCTTTTTAGCAGCTACAGCATTTTTGTTAGAAGGCTTTTTCTTTCTTCTTTTTTTTCTTTTTGGTGTATCAAACCTAGTTAAACTATCCTGACCAACTACATTTTCAAAATCATTAACTTTTTCTACAATTAACTCATTTTCAAAATCTTCTAAGGAAGAAACAGTTATGTTTTTATTATTTTGTTCAATAATTTCTTTGGTTTGATCTACGGTTAGTTTATACCATTTACTACGGTCATTTTTATAGGTGTACCAAAGTAAATTTTTAAAAATATCCATTTTAATAAAAACAGCAATTCCTTTTTCTGTTTTAAGTTCAACATCATGTTTTGGAAAATCTTTAAGAGCGTCTAAATAGGTGTCTAATTCATAATTTAAACAGCATTTTAATTTACCACATTGACCGGCTAGTTTTTGTGGATTTAAAGATAATTGTTGGTACCGAGCGGCGGCTGTATTTACTTTGCGTAAATCTGTTAGCCAAGTAGAACAACATAATTCTCTACCACAAGAACCAATTCCACCAAGCCTAGCGGCTTCTTGCCGTAAGCCTACTTGTTTCATTTCAACACGTATGCTAAAAGCGCTTGCCAAATCTCTAATTAATTGTCTAAAATCTACGCGTTCGTCTGCGGTATAATAAAAAGTAGCTTTATTTCCATCTCCCTGATATTCTACATCAGAAAGTTTCATTTTTAATTCTAATCTGCTAATTATTTCTCTACCTCTATATTGTGTTTTGTATTCTTTATCACGAGCGGCGGTCCAAATATCAATATCTTTTTGAGTAGCAATTCTATATATTTTTTTTATTTCTTCACTATTAATAGCTACTCCCTTTTTTTTAAGTTGAATTTTAACCAATTCGCCAGAAAGTGAAACTACACCAATATCATGTCCTGGACTACTTTCAACAGCTACAATTTCACCCATAGAAATATTTAGATTATCTACATTTCGGTAAAAATGTTTTCTGCCATTTTTAAATCTAACTTCAAAAACATCCATTGGCTTTTGCCCAGTTGGCAACGACATATTTGACAACCAATCAAATACGGATAATTTTTCACAGCTTCCTGTGGAACAATTTCCGTTACTTTTACATCCTTTTGGGGTACTATTTATAGTTGAAGAGCAATTATTACAGCTCATATTTTTTTGTATTTTTTTGTATTAATACTACTGAAAATAATTTTCAGTGTTCACTAATTTGTAAAGATAAGATTAAAATTAAGAAATCTAAAACGTTAAAAAATGGTTTTACACTTGCTTTACATCAATAATTTTAACTGGACAAGCTTCTTTAGCTTTTATACTATTCTCAAAAATAGTTTCATTAGGAGATTTTATAGTAAAAAATCCTTTTTTTTCTTTGGAATGAAGTAAAACGGATTTTCCATCTTTTTTAGACATTTGAAATTGAGCAGGAGCCAATTCAACACAATAATTACAACCAATGCATTTGGCCCGTTGTAAAGTAATAATTACCATTTAAGCTTCTACTTTGTTTGCTACTATTTTATATAATTTGTCTGACGGTCTAATTCTAAATTTTAACGGAATAGTAACGGAATCTCCTTTTTGTCCTTTGCTATTTTTTACATCATTTACAAACATTTCTGTTACTTCCATTTCTTGTGCTCCTGTAGTTGGACCAGTAATTAAAATAGTATCACCAACACAAATATCATAAGCTTCAATTTTAAATTCACCTATGTTAGATTTTGGAAAATAATGCATTCCTTTTCCTAAATATACCTTCTTTTGTGTGGCATGACTTCCTGAGCCTTTGCTCCATTCTCCTAATTTTTGACCTAAATAATAACCACTCCAAAATCCACGGTTATACACTTTTTCCAGTTCTTGCATCCAAGTAATTACCTTTTCTTTGTTGTAAGTCCCTGCTTCAACAGCATCAATTGCATTACGATAACATTTAATAACATTTGCTACATATTCTGGCGCTCTTCCTCTTCCTTCAATTTTTAATACACTAACTCCAGCATCTTTAATTTGATCTAAAAAATCAATAGTGCATAAATCTTTTGGAGACATAATGTATTCGTTATCTAACTCCATTTCAACACCGGTTTCCTGATCAATAACCGTATATTTTTTTCTGCAGTTTTGTTTACAAGCCCCTCGGTTTGCGGATGAATTATGATTGTGTAAACTCATATAACATTTTCCGGAAACTGCCATACATAAAGCGCCGTGACCAAAAATTTCAATTTCTACAAGGTTCCCTGAAGGTCCACAAACATTTTCTTTTACAATTTGTTCCGTAATTTTTTTAACCTGACGTAAACTCAATTCTCTACTTAATACCATAGTATCGGCAAACATGGCATAAAACTTAACCGTTTCAATATTGGTTATGTTAATTTGGGTAGAAATATGAACTTCCATACCAATTGCTCTTGCCGATGCGATTACTGCCTGATCCATTGCAATAACCGCTGTAATATTTGCTTCTTTTGCTTTTTGAAGTAAAGTTTTAACAATGGTTAAATCATGGTCGTAAATTATGGTGTTTAAGGTAAGGTACGTTCTTACATTTTTTGCTTCACATCTAGCGGAAACTTCTTTTAAATCATCAATAGTAAAATTGATAGTTGCTCTTGCTCGCATATTTAATTGTTCCACACCAAAATATATAGAATCTGCTCCATTATCTAATGCAGCTTGTAACGATTCAAAATTTCCGGCAGGAGCCATTAACTCTATTTTTCCAGTCGTAGTCATTTCTTTCTGATTTTTTGCAAAACTACATAATTTCTTATAACTAATAGGAATTCAATAATATAATCCTTTTATAATGTTTTTGATTCTATAACTTTTGTTAAATCAAATTCATTTAAATTAATACTAAAAAGATCAGAAGAATTAGTAATGGAATAATTTGTAAGCTTATAACCTCCTAAAATATACAATTTATGGTTAGCGTAATATAGTTGAGCGGCTTTTACAGATATGCCAATAAAATATTTTTTTAATTCTTTTGTTTGTGTATTATAGGTGTATATTTTACCATCATCAAATATGTAAATAAACTGTTTGTGATGGGTTATTGCAGGGCGTTCCAATGCTTTAAATAGCTCGCCTACTTTTTGCCATTTACCAGTTGTGATATTGTAAGTTTCAATGGAATTTAATGGTTTATTGTTAAAGCCTCCTATTAAATAAATTATACTATCAATTATAACTCCATTAACTTCTTTAGCTACTGGCATAGTCGCTAAATTGTACCAAAGACCTGTTTTTAAATTATGTAAATGAACTTTATTTGAATATTCTCTAAATCCATTCTTTTTTAATTTGACAGAGCCGCCAACTACTATAATATTGTCTTTATAATTAAATGAAGCAAAATTAACTGCTTGATGTGGATTAGTATTATCAATAGTTACGGTATTTTTTTCTAAATCTACTACTTCAATTTTATTATCTAAATATTCATTAAAATAACGTCCATGACTTGCCAAATTTTTACCACCTAAAACATATATTTTATTATTATAAAAATTCGCATTGTTATATGCTCTTTTTCTAAGTTTTAAATTTGATTTTGTCCAAGTATCATTTTTAATATTATAAATTTGTAAATTACCTTTATATCTTGTTTTTGAAAAAGAGTGAAAACGATTTGCTTTCGCCAAAAACTCTCCAAAATTGTCTATATCTGGATAGTATTCCATAGTTTTTAAGAACATGTTTTCATTTTCCGAACCATCACCGCCAAGCACATAAATTTTGCCGTTATTTAAAAAAGAACCAAAGTCATGTAATCCTACTTTCATAGAAGAAAGCTTTTTAAAAGAAATAGACTTTTTTAAATTTTGTTTTTCTGAAATTTTAATTTCACTAAGTTTTTTAACATCTACTAAAAGATAAACCCTGTAATTATGCTTTTTAGATGTAAAAGGAATTTCAAGAGAGCCGTAAGCTACATGAGAAAACCGAATAACATCTGATTTTACAATTTTAGCAGGAAATTTTAAATAATAATCTCCTTTAACATTGGTTTTAGTTCCTCGGTTTATACCTTTCATATAAATGTTAACTCCTTCAATAGGCTTATTGGTTTGAGCATCTAAAACTCTTCCTTCAATATATTGAGAAAATGAAATAAAAGTGGAGAGAAAAAAAATAGTAAACAGTAGAATTTTTTTCATAATTTATTTTTAAAATAAGTATCAAAAATTAAACCAAACTAACAAAATTTGAATTCATTATTTATATTGGATTAGCAGTTCCATTTAAAAAAACATTTATTTATTTTTCAGTATTATTACCTGTTCAACTTGGTAACCGTTTTTTTGAAAATAAAACTGCTTCCTATTTAGTCATTTTTATTATTTTTTTATTCTTACGAGCCTTTAATTTTTTGCGATAAAACTCCTTAGAAGCAATGTAAATGGTTTTATCTAATTCCGCTATTATAGTACCTTGCTTTGTAGTTAGATTTACATTTTTATGTAGGTTAATTTCATTTTCTAAAGAAACTCTATTTTTTATAATTTTAATTTCTTCTTTGGTGAAAATAAAGCTTGCATACACTTTTTCTTTTGCAGGTGCTTTATACTTTACACAAGCTGCTTTGTCCCAAACCACATAATTATTTTTTAAAATATTAATTAACTGAACCATAAACACAGGGTCTGTTGCAGCAAAAAGACTTCCACCAAAAATAGCACCAACGTAATTTTTGTTTTTATAATTTAGTGGTATTTCAATTTTAACAGTTAGCAAATCTTCAGACACAAAAATAACCTTACCTGTAGTGCGCCTGTACATAGGTGAAATATTAAAACCATATTTAAAAATAGCATTTGGGTTAAACACTTTTTGTAAAATTTTTACTGCCGTTTGGTACATATAATTTTGTTTAACTATTTATAATATAAATCCATTGGTTTTATATTGAAACTTTTAAAATTAAAATAATTTAGAATACTATTCTTATTTTAACAAAAAAATATTTATTTGTTAATTTTTAATGGATTACTATTGGTTGTTACATTTTTTTTTAAAATTTGCAAGTAATTTAATTTTAAATCAAAAAAAATGAGAGTAGCTGTTGTTGGCGCTACCGGAATGGTAGGAAATGTAATGTTACAAGTTTTAGCGGAACGAAATTTTCTAATAGATGAATTACTTTTAGTGGCATCCGAAAAATCTGTAGGAAAACAGATTACCTATAAAAATAAGAGTTATACCGTAATTGGTTTGCAAGATGCTATTAACTTAAAACCAGACATTGCAATTTTTTCTGCAGGCGGACAAACTTCGTTAGATTGGGCCCCGAAATTTGCGGAAGTTGGCACTACGGTAATTGATAATTCTTCAGCTTGGAGAATGAATCCAAATCATAAATTAATTGTTCCAGAAATTAATGCTACTGAATTAACAAAAAAAGATAAAATTATTGCTAACCCAAATTGCTCCACTATTCAATTGGTAATGGCTTTAGCGCCGCTTCATAAAAAATATACGATAAAACGTATGGTTGTTTCTACGTATCAATCTATTACCGGAACTGGTGTAAAAGCAGTACAACAATTGGAAAATGAGTATAATAATATAAAAGGAGAAATGGCTTATCACTATCCTATTCATAAAAATGCTATTCCACATTGTGATGTTTTTGTAGAAAACGGCTATACTAAAGAAGAAATGAAATTAGTGCAAGAACCTCAAAAAATATTAAACGATAGAACTATTGCAATTACCGCCACAGCGGTTAGAATTCCTGTAGTTGGCGGACATAGTGAAAGTGTAAACCTAGAATTTGAAAATGATTTTGAGGTAGATGAAGTTAGAAAAATATTAAATGAAACTCCTGGAGTAGTTGTTAAAGATAATACGGATACCAATACCTACCCAATGCCAATTTATGCACAAGGTAAAAATGAAGTTTTTGTTGGAAGAATACGTAGAGATGAATCGCAATCAAAAAGTTTAAATATGTGGATTGTTTCTGATAATTTACGAAAAGGAGCAGCAACTAATGCCATACAAATTGGAGAGTATTTAGTAGAAAACAAGTTAGTATAAATTTCAATACTATAAAAAAAGTATAAAAAAAAGCCGCACATTGTGCGGCTTTCATCTCTAGGATTTGGGGCTTAAATTTTTAAGCTATTTTTAAAACATCTTTAAAAATTTGTTCTAATTGATGTTTTGGTAATGCTCCTTGAGCCATTTGTGGCTCACCATCTTTTGGGCAAAATAAAATAGAAGGAATACTTCTAATTCCAAAAGCTCCAGCTAATTCTTGTTGTGCTTCTGTATCTACTTTATATATATTTAATTTTCCTTCGTACTCATTACTTAATTCTTCTAAAACTGGGGCAACCATTTTACATGGGCCACACCAATCTGCATAAAAATCAATAACACAAGGAATTTCACCTTCAAACTTCCACTCTTTATTTTTTTCGAAATTAAAAACCTTTTCTAAAAAAGTTTCTTTAGTTAAATATTCAGTCATTTTTTACTTTTTTAATTAATAAAATACTTTAAATGTGCACTTTATTTAGACTGCAAAGTGACATAAAAACTTACAAATTTAACGTAACTTTGGTTACATCGTGTAAATTATATGTAATTTAACGACTTAAAATTATATTAACTTAATCTAAAACCTATTATGAATTCAAAATTACTGATGGTTCTTCGAATTTTATTAGCCCTAATTCTTATTGTATTCGGAGCTAATAAATTTTTTGATTTTATGCCACATATGGAAATGCCAAAAGCAGCTGGCGATTTTATGATGGCAATGATGGCTACTGGTTACATGCTTAAATTGGTTGGTGCAACAGAAGTTTTTGTTGGCTTACTTTTATTAATTAACAAAAAAGTACCATTAGCGCTAGTTATTATTGCTCCGGTTGCTTTAAACATGATACTTTTCCATATATTTTTGGCGCCGGCAGGTATTGTTCCGGCAGCGGTTGTTACCATAATTACTATAATTTTAATGTATGCTAATTGGAAAAAATATAAAGCGTTATTTTAGTTGTAATTTAACTTATATAAAAAGGCATTTTCTAAGGAAGATGTCTTTTTTTATTAAATAAGTTGAAGAATTTTGGCTTGGTTAAAAGCAATAACGTTTCCAACCTTTTTACATATTAATTGTTTGCCAATTGGAGAACTGGCTGAAATGGCAAAGTAATCTGTAGAATTAATTGTTATTTTTCCTGCACTTATCCCTAAATAGTA
>DGOU01000056.1 GCA_002390165.1 Lutibacter sp. UBA4458 | reverse complement strand
TTTTTCATATTTATCTTTCCATACAGTAAAGGAAATATTTGCTTCACAAGAATTAGAAATGTTTGATGTAGAAGAATTACCAACACATGGAGGTTCTTTACGAATTTTTGCAAAACATCAAAATGATTTAACCAAAGAAGTCCATAAAAATGTTGAAGATCTTCTAAAAAAAGAAATTAAAAAAGGTGTAACAAGTTTAGACTATTATAATCATTTTCAGCAAAAAGCACTAAAAATAAAACTTAATTTAATTGATTTTCTTTTAAATCAAAAAAAAACGGGTAAAAAAGTAGGGGCATATGGTGCTGCTGCTAAAGGAAACACTATGCTAAATTACTGTGGAATTAAAAATGATTTAATAGAATTTGTAGTAGATGCAAACCCTCATAAACAAAACAAATTTTTGCCAGCCAGCCATATCCCAGTAGTAAATGAACAATATTTAAAAGAACAAAAACCTGATTTTGTAATAATATTTCCATGGAATTTAAAAGATGAAATAATAGACCAATTGGATTATATAAAAGAATGGGGAGGAAAATTTGTAATAGCAATTCCTAAGCTTGAAATTATATAATATTATGAATTTTGTTAGTATTAATAACATTGATTTTAGTTTAAACTAAGAAACTATTAGTAGTTTGTTATCAATTCTTAATTTATTATTTAGTGGCAGACTCTACTTAAAATCCAATTTATTTCGATTGCTTGCTTATACCGTAGTATTAATTCCTGCTATTAATCTGATGTAAGTTTCATTTATTTAAAAATTCTAGAATATTTAGTTTAAAGTCAAATTATTTTTCCTTTACAATTTATCTACACTTTTATTACACCACTATAATTAAAAAAATTTATCTTTTACTTTTAAAACACTGTATATTTACATGGTAAATAATATTTCTATGGATTTATATAAAAACATACCTCAAGATTTTATCAATTTTATTTTGGTTACTGTTTTTGCGTTACTTATTGGGCTTGAACAAAAAACTTTACATAAAAGAAAAGAAGAAGATGAGCTATTTGGTACAGATAGAACATTTGCACTGGTTGGTATTTTAGGTTTCATTTTATATATTTTAAATCCAAAAAGTTTTATTCCTTTTTTAGTTGGATTTTTGGTGCTATCAAGTTTAGTTGCTGTTTTTTATTTTTATAAGTTAAAAAATGAAAAATCAGCAGGTTTTACCTCCATAATTGCTTTATTAATAACTTATACCATTGCACCAGTAATGTACACACAACCACATTGGTTGCTACTACTCATTATTATTGGAGTTTTAATTTTATTAGAAATTAAAAAAGATTTATTAAAATTTTCTAAAAAAATTAGTCATACCGATTTTATAACTTTAGCTAAATTTTTAATTATTGCAGGAGTTATTTTACCATTGCTACCTAACAAACCTATTTTTTCTTTTATAGACATTTCACCTTATAAATTTTGGCTGGCCATTGTTGCTGTTTCTTCTATTTCATATATTAGTTATTTACTACAAAAATATGTTTTTAAAGAAGCGGGTATATTAGTAACAGGAATTTTAGGCGGTTTATATAGTAGTACTGCAACTACAATTGTTTTAGCCAAAAAAAGTAAAACAAACAATTCTAAATGTAAAATTGTTGCAGGTATTTTAATGGCTTCTGCAATGATGTATTTACGATTGTTACTATTAGCCTTTATATTTAATAAAAATATTGCATTTGCCTTGCTACCTTATTTTATTCCCTTAATTATTATAAGTGTTTTATTAGGCCTATTTTTTAATTTTAAAGATAAATCTAAAATAACTCACAAGTTTGCAACAAATAAAAATCCTTTAGAATTTAATACTGCTTTAGTTTTTGGATTACTTTTTATTGTTTTTGCTAAAATTACGGAAGTTGTTATGCAATATTATGGAAATAACGGAATTCATATTTTATCGTTAATAGTTGGAGTTACAGATATAGATCCATTTATTTTAAATTTATTTCAAACTAAAACAGCTTTAATTAGTATTCCCTTAATTGTTTCCTCTACCGTTATTGCAACAACTAGTAATGCATTTATAAAAATGATTTATGCCTTAATTTTAGGTTCAAAAAAAATACGTTTAAATATTATTGTTGGGTTTACTGCTATTATTGTGGTAAGTATTATCCTTTTATTAAGTTTAAACTTGTAATTTTACCTTACTAATTATTATCAAATTGATTTCAAAATATATAATTGGCGTAATGAGTGGAACATCACTAGATGGTGTTGACATTGCTTATGTAAAAATTAATACTAATTATAATTTCGAAATTTTAAAGGCAACTACAGTTCCTTATAGTAAAAAATGGAAAGCTAATTTAAAAGATGCTTTTCATTTTTCAGGAGAAAAACTTGCCAAACTAGATGCTATTTATGGAAAGCTTTTAGGGCAAATAATTCAAAATTTCATCAAAGAAAATCATATAACAGATATTGATTTAATCGCTTCTCACGGGCATACTATTTTTCATAATCCAAAAAATAATTACACGCTGCAAATAGGAAATGGACCACAAATAACTGCAACTACAGGTATAAAAACTATTTGTAATTATAGAATACAAGATGTTGCGCTTGGTGGTCAAGGAGCACCACTAGTACCTATTGGAGATGAACTTTTATTTGCTAGCTATGATTATTGTTTAAATTTAGGTGGATTTTCAAATATCTCAATGAAGAAAGATAGCCAACGTATTGCTTTTGATATTTGTCCTGTAAATATTGTTTTAAATTATTATGTAGCTACCTTAAATTTAGAAT
>DGOU01000119.1 GCA_002390165.1 Lutibacter sp. UBA4458 | reverse complement strand
TTTAGAGCTCCATCTTTAAAAGAATTGTATTTAGATTTTCATGATTCAAACCATAATTTAACTGGAAACCCAGATTTGTTAGCAGAAACAACAAATAGTTATAATAGCTCATTGACTTATAAAATTAAAGGAAATAAATTTATTGTTAAATTAGAACCTTCTGTATTTTATAATGATGGTAAAGATGTAATTACTTTAATTGTAACAGATCCTCAAGCAAATGCTGCTGAAAACACAAATTTAGGAGGAAGAAGAACATTAGGAGCAAATTTTAATGCTTCATTTTCTGGTTTTGGAGGTCTAAGTTTAGCAGCTGGATATAGTTTAACTGGTGAATCATATGATTATAGAGGATCAGGGAGTTGGACACCTGAGGTATATTATAGTAATTATACTTTTAATGCAAAATATAACTTTAGAAAATACAAAATGGTGTTGATGGCAAATTACAAATTATACGGAGAAACACCGGGATTAGCTCCTTTGCCAGGTCAGCCTGGTGAATTTTATAATATATATACAGAATCATTTAATGATTTAGAAGTAACTTTAAGCAAACAATTTTTCAGTAATAAGTTAAATATTGTAATTGGAGGTAAGAATTTGTTTGACAATTATAGCTCACGTACTTATGGGTATTTGGATGGAAGAGAATTTTTGAGTCCAATAAATTATGGAAGAACATATTTTGCTAAAGCCAGTTATACTTTTTAATTAATTAAAAATCAATCAAATGAAAAAAGCAATATTTTATTTTTCGATTTTAACCATATCCATAGTATTTACTTCTTGTTTTCAGGAAATTGATAAAGTTGCTTTAGAAAAAACTACAGAAAATGTATTTACAAGCAAACATAGTATATACAATAGTGTAACTTTTTATAAAATATATGAAAACACAACACAAGAAGTATCAAATGAATCACTAGGCAAATGGGATATGGCCTTTCAATCCGCTTTAGAAGGTGATAATGTTTTGGTTAATTATTCTGTTTCGGCAAGAGCAATTAAAACTGGTACTTCTGTTTTCTCAGAAGTGGATAAAAGTACGGCGGAGGATCTATTCCAGTCTGATCAATGGAAATTCAATGACCCAGCCTATTCTAATGTAAGAGATTCGATTGCTTTGAAAGATTGGGAAGACAAAGAAGTTTACTTAGTGTATCGCGGCAGTTCTTCTTTACCTGAGAAAGCATATTATAAAATACAATTTATGTCAAAAACACCAGATACATATACCTTTAAATACGCACATATTGAAAGCTCACAAGAAAATGAGAAAACAATAGATCGAACACTAGGTATAGCAAATATTTATTTTTCATTTGAGGACGGTAATGTTGTAGAGCATGAACCAAACATTAAAGATTGGGACTTTTATATTGGTCCTTATTTTGGATGGTTTGAAACTTTAGTAAGTGGTGTGTTTGCACCATATAACCTAACTGGTGTGATGATTAATAATGAAGGAGGGGTTAGGGTTTCTCAAGTATTTGATGAGACTATAGAATATGAATCTATTGATTTAGCAATGGCGCAAAATTTAACCTATTCAGATTGGAAAGGATCGATCGGTTCCACTTGGAAAAAAATTCCAAGTACTGAAGATCCTGTATATAATATGGACACAAGTAAAAAATATGTTTTAAAACTTTATGATGGTAATTATTACAAATTAAGGTTTTTAGACTTTTATAATTCGGAAGGGGAACAAGGGTATACTTCTTTTGAAATCAATTTAATACAATAAAGACCCATAATCAATTATTATTTAATTTAATTTAACAAATTATGAAAAACACGATTAAAACATTTTTATTATTTTTTATGACAGCATTGGTTTTTACAAGCTGTTCAGATGATGACAAAAACCCACCAACAGCCGGATTTACTTTAAGTAACTCAGAGCCATTTCAATGGGATACATCAACCATCGCAAATTCTGCAGATGCGGCAGATGAAGTTACTTATGCCGTAACTGGTGGTGAATATGTATGGGTTGATGATGCAACAATTCAATTTCTAGAAGACCATTCTTATACCATTACACAAACAGCTGTAAATGGTGATGGTACGGACACTTCTTCCATAACAGTTGATGTAGCAGAACCTAATAATATATATACTTTAGATGGAACTGAAATGCCTATGACTTCTAATGCTTTTTGGTATGATGCTTCAGCTATGGGAGGAACTATTTATATCAGATTTCTTGCTGATGTTGATGGTCAGGATAATCCTAATTTATTAAAATTATTCCCTGAGTCAGGTCTAGATCCGATACAAGGAACTTACACTTGGGATGATTCAGGTGATATAGGTACTTATGATGCTGGAATGACAGCAAACTACGCTGGTTTTAGTTTTGACTGGACCACTCAGGGAGATAATGGAGATAATCTTAAGATCAAATTGGTTTATGAAGATGCCAACAGCGACAATAATATTTATGATATTACTTTATCGTCATACACATTGAATTATGGAAATTGGGATTGGAGTATACCAGAATTTGTAAGTGAAGGAACTAAATCTTTTTCAATTTCTTACAGAGGGGCAATTGACCCTATAGCACCATAATGAAGTAATAAAAATGAATTTTATCATAGAAAAG
>DGOU01000200.1:6575-17327 GCA_002390165.1 Lutibacter sp. UBA4458 | reverse complement strand
TACTGGTTCTGGATTTATAGTAACCTGAGTAGAAGTTTCTTGATTTGAACAGCTATTAGTATCATATTCATATGTTACATTATAAGTTCCTGGAGTACTTGTTTCTAAATTTATCTCTCCTGTTGTGCTATTTATATCCAATCCATTTGGTATAGAACTGTAAGTTCCACTAATTGTTTTCCCTTTTTCAACAACGGTTGCGGTACCAGTTGCACAATATGGCGAATCTGGATAATTAATTGTAACCTGGCCCAAATTTAATTTAACATCAAAAGGACCAGAAAAATCATTTAAAGAGGAATTAACAGAAGGTGAAGTTCTTGTTTTTACCAAAACCATTCCAATATTGGTTCCATCGCATAACGCAAGTGTATTATATAAAACAGAAAGATTTAAAGCTACTTCAACAAATTGAAGTGGATCATAGGTGTCATTTCCAAATGCAGCACCTGAAAATGTTTGAACAGACCCAGCATTTCCTATTCCAAATGCGTTTTCCTCTAAATCAGGAACTTCTACATAAGTAAATTCTCCTGGTTTATTATCAACTTCCAACCATCTATAAACTTGAATATTGGCAACAGATCCTCCATTAGTATATTCAAACGAAACTTGAATATCTCCCTCTGTTCTTCCTCCATTTGGTCCTTCAGTTGTAAAACCACCTGATTTCGTTCCATTGGTAAATAGATTACTTTGTAAAAACTCAAAATCCATATAACTAGCACCGGTAGTTTCACGCCTATCACTTCCTAAAAACAACCAAAAATTATCATTTACCTCATCATAACCTACATGGACAAATACATTATTAATATCCCCTTTACCAACTGCACCACCTGTTCCCCAATTCCAAGTGGAGGGATCATCAAACCCTTTTCCCTGTGTAATTATATTATCACCATCACCATAAGTATCACTTGTATAAAAAGTAGTTTTAGCATCAACAGGTATAAATTTTTCTATTGGATCATAATAATAAATTGCATCAAGAGTATTAGAACCATCACTATTTATCCAATCTCCAGTTCCAGTTGGAGTATTTGAAATTAAATCACCATCCATCTGAAAACCACCATTAGGTATATTAACTGGTACATTTTGAGCAAAAACAACACTAACATTAATAAAAAGAAATATAAAAAATACTTCTAATTTTAATGAAAATTTAGTATATAAGTGATTTAATTTTACTTTTTTTGAGTAATTTTTTCTTACTTTCATAATTGCAATATTTCTTGTTAAAAATACTATAATCTCTTTAAATTAATCCTTATGTTATATAATGAAAAGCTATAAGCTTTTTTATTTATAATGTTATAAAATTTCATTTTCATAAGAATGGGTTTTTATAAGTACTTTATTGATATTTTATAGGTACCAACTATTACGTACAATTTTAATCACTATTTGAAGTGATATTTTTTTGTTAAATTTTACCATAATGTTAGCGTTACATTTTTTTAATGTTACTGCCTCCATTGTTTTTTTAAACTAATTTTTGAATTAGGATTTAAAGATTTTTACTAAACTAACCAACAAGCTTGTTTTCAATTTAGTAGGGGACATTAATGTTTCAAAATTAAATTATTTTTTTTCATTTCAACTTTTTGAATATTGTTTTTAATATTTCGATACAATTTCTTTATAATTCGCTAAAAAATCCTAATAAATAGAAATTAGGCATACCTCCTCGTTCAAATTAAAAATTTGAAAAAACTTTTAAAAATACTAAGCTAATAGCTAAGATTTGGGGTTTAATTAAGATGTTCATAATCGTATAGGGATATTAATTATAAATTCTATTTTATTTAAATATTTTCGTGTCGATTTTAAATCAAAAGGGACAATTAGGGGACAATTGAATAACAAACCTAATATTTTTTATTTAAATAAACAAACTTTTTAATAATTAAAAAATTCATTACTAGCATTTTATGAATTCCTAATAAATAAATTTGACATATAAAATGTCTAAATTTAGTCATCAATCAAATTATTTAATAACCATTTAAAATGGTATATTAATATAACATTGAAAGAATTAATATTTTTAAATAGAGATTACAAAGTTGTTTTTGATGGTGTTTTACGACTTACTTAATAAATGAGAAGGGAATAATTAATATTTTTTGTAGAATTTCTTATAAATAGCTTTTTATAAATCATATAGGCGTACATAAAATAGCCAAATTAAAAATTATTTGTCTAATAATAAGGTTCGGTATGTTTTTAACATCTACCCTTTTAAAGTAAAAGAAGAAAAACGTGGTAAATAAAAAATATATCCATTAATATAATTAGAGCATTTTAAAAAGATTTAACATAATTGGTGAAAGCAAAAAAATTACACGCCCATAGCAGAAACACTTCTATCAATTTTACGCATTAAACCTTGTAAAACTTTTCCAGGACCAACTTCTATAAATTGTGTGCCTCCATCAGCAATCATTTGTTGAATAGATTGTGTCCACCTAACCGGAGCGGTTAATTGCGCCATCAAATTTTCTTTTATTTCTTTTGGGTTAGTAACTGCTTTTGCAACTACATTTTGGTAAACAGGGCAAATAGGATTACTAAATATAGTATTTTCAATAGCGGCAGCCAATTCTTCTCTTGCTGGCTCCATTAAAGGGGAATGGAAAGCACCACCAACAGGCAATTTTAAGGCTCTTCTCGCTCCTTTTTCAGTTAATAATTTACAAGCTTCATCAATAGCTGCAATATCACCAGATATTACAAGTTGACCCGGGCAATTATAATTTGCAGCTACAACCACACCATCAACACTTTTACAAACCTCTTCTACAACATTATCTTCTAACCCTAATACTGCTGCCATGGTAGATTCTTGTGCTTCACAAGCTTTTTGCATGGCTAAAGCTCGTTTTGAAACCAATTTTAATCCATCTTCAAAAGTTAAAACTCTATTTGCTACTAAAGCAGATAATTCTCCTAAAGAATGTCCTGCAACCATTTCTGGTTTAAAATCATCTCCTAATATTTTAGCCAAAATAACAGAATGTAAAAATATAGCTGGTTGAGTAACTTTGGTTTGTTTTAACTCTTCGGCAGTGCCTTCAAACATAATATCTGTAATGGGAAATCCTAAAATTTTATTTGCTTTTTCAAAAAGCTCTTGAGCTAAGGTAGATTTTTCGTATAAATCTAATCCCATTCCTGAAAATTGTGCTCCTTGACCTGGAAAAATATATGCTTTCATGTAATTTGTTTATTCTTTATTAAAATGCAAAAATAGAAATAATTTGCGATAGTTAAATTTTAAAAATTAATTCACATCCAAAATTACTTTAAAACCCTCATTATTTCTTACATTAAAAACCGTATTGTCTTCAAAAATGAGATATTGCCCTTTAATTCCTTTTAGTTTTCCTGAATAAGTTTCTTGTTTTTCGATATTTAAAGATTTAATTTTTTTAGGATATTGTAACACCGGAA
Organism: Lutibacter sp. UBA4458; assembly: GCA_002390165.1. Classification (GTDB taxonomy): domain Bacteria; phylum Bacteroidota; class Bacteroidia; order Flavobacteriales; family Flavobacteriaceae; genus Lutibacter. The sequence goes on along the minus strand of DGOU01000200.1, from coordinate 13,868 downwards.
AATTAATTTCTAGTATTTCTCTATTATCTAAAAAATACGGTAGTGCTTCTTGCGGAATATATTTTCTTAATTTTTCTCTTTCTTCTAACAAATCTGCATCTAAAATTTCATTTTTAAGCATTTTTTGCCAAACTGTTTTATCTGCTACAAATTCTTTTAAGGCAACTTCTGTAATACCTGCTAAATATCGGTTTGGCACTTCAACAATTTCTACAGCTTTTGTTGCTCCTTGGTCAATCCAACGAGTTGGAACTTGAGTTTTTCTAGTAACTCCCACTTTTACATTGCTAGATAAAGCTAAATATACAATATGTGGTTGCAATTGAACCTCTTTTTCATACGCTAAGTTTCTATCTTCAATATTTAAATGAGCCTTACTTAATTCTGGTTTCATAATCCAATCTCCAACTTGGGCACTTTTATAAAAACAATCATAACAAAAGCCCTGACGATAAATTTTCTTTTCTTTTCCACAGCACAAACATTGAGTTCCATTAAAGGTGAATTCTAATTCTCTATCTAAAAGTTGATTCATATTTAGTATATGATTATCCGTTTTTAAATAATATTTAACCTCAGATGATAACTCGGTTATCATTTTTTTTAACACAGTTTGGTATTGCATAAAAGTTTTTATTAAATTTAACGTGATAAAGATACTTAATAAAAAAATGGCATATCCAATTGTAAATTCAATAATTTCTTGGTTTTTAAAAAAAAGAAAACATCAAATGGAATTATTTTTAAAATATCCAAATGATGTTCAAAAAGAACTATTAAATAACTTACTTGAGTTTGCTCAAGACACAGAAATCGGAAAAAAATACGATTTTGCTTCGATAAAATTTTATAAGGATTTTGCCAAAAAAGTTCCCATTCAACAATACGAATCTATAGAACCACTAATTGAACGATCAAGAACGGGAGAAGAAAATATTTTTTGGCCAACACAAATAAAATGGTTTGCAAAATCGAGCGGAACAACTAATTCAAAAAGCAAATTTATTCCTGTAAGTAATGAGGCTTTAGAAGACTGCCACTTTAAAGCAGGTAAAGATATGCTTTGCTTATATTTTAATAATAACGAAAATGCTCAATTATTTACTGGAAAAGGGTTACGATTAGGCGGAAGTAGTGCGGTTTATGAAGACAACAACTCTTACTTTGGAGATTTATCCGCTATAATTATTGAAAATTTGCCTTTTTGGGCAGATTACAGTAGTGCTCCAAAACAAGAAACCGCTTTAATGGGCGAATGGGAAAGTAAAATTAAAGCTATTATTGAGGAAACCATCCATGAAGATATTACCAGTTTAGTTGGGGTTCCTTCTTGGATGCTAATGCTATTAAATAAAGTATTAGAAAAAACAGGGAAAAATAATATTTTAGAAGTTTGGCCAAATTTAGAAGTATATTTTCACGGTGGCGTAAATTTTAATCCATATCGCGAGCAATTTAAACAACTAATTCCTAAAAAGGATTTTAAATATTATGAAACCTACAATGCTTCTGAAGGTTTTTTTGCTATACAAGACACTAATGATTCTTTAGATTTATTATTGATGTTAGATTATGGAATTTTCTATGAATTTATTCCAATGAATAAATTTGATGGTGAAAATTCCGTTGCAATTCCACTCTCAAAAGTAGAGCTTCATAAAAATTATGCAATGGTAATTACTACAAACGCTGGTTTATGGCGTTATTTAATTGGAGACACTGTTGAATTTACTTCATTAAATCCTTACAGAATTAGAATTACTGGAAGAACAAAACATTTTATAAATGTTTTTGGTGAAGAATTAATGGTTGAAAATGTTGAAAAAGCAATGCAACATGCTTGCTTGCAAACAGAAGCATTAGTAAATGATTTTACGGTTGCTCCTGTTTTTATGAAATTGGATACTAAAGGAGGTCATGAATGGATGATTGATTTTAAAAAACAACCTAAAAATTTAGAATATTTCACAGAATTATTAGATAATGCTTTAAAATCTGTGAATTCGGATTACGAAGCAAAACGATACCATAATTTAACTTTAGCAATGCCAAAAATAAATGTAGCCAAACCAGGATTATTTTATAAATGGTTAAAAAATCGTGGAAAATTAGGAGGACAACACAAAGTACCAAGATTATCTAATACTAGAGATTTTATGGAAGAGCTTTTAGAAATGTCTTATGTTAGTTAGGTTATTTTTTACGTTCAATAACGTAATTTACCATAGTAATTAAAGAATCTTTATATGGAGAGTTCGGATAAAAGTCTAGAATTTCTAGTGCATTATGCTGATATTCTTTCATTTTAGAAACTGTATATTCTATTCCTCCTTTTTCTTTTACAAATGCAATAACTTCCTTTACTCTTCTTTTATCTTTATTATGATTTTTAACAGAATTAATTAACCATTTTTGTTCTTTTGGCTTACAATTATTTAAGGCATAAATTAATGGAAGTGTCATTTTTTGTTCCTTAATATCAATCCCTGTAGGTTTACCTATTTTATCGTTAGTATAATCAAACAGGTCGTCTTTAATTTGAAAAGCAATCCCAATTTGCTCACCAAACTTTCTCATTTTTTCAATTTCATCTGTATTACAACCAACAGATGCCGCTCCTATTCCACAACATGCTGCAATTAAAGTTGCTGTTTTTTGACGAATAATTTCAAAATAAACGGCTTCAGTTATATCTAATTTTCGAGCTTTTTCAATCTGCAATAATTCTCCTTCACTCATTTCTCTAACAGCAACAGATATCAATTTTAAAATATCAAAATCATCATTATCAATAGAAAGCAATAATCCTTTTGAAAGTAAAAAATCGCCAACCAAAACCGCAATTTTATTTTTCCATAGTGCATTTATAGAGAAAAAACCTCTTCTTCTATTGCTATCGTCCACCACATCATCGTGCACTAAAGTTGCTGTATGAATTAACTCAATAATGGATGCTCCTCGGTAAGTACGCTCGTTAAATTTTCCATTAGAAACCATTTTTGCTACTAAAAAAACAAACATCGGGCGCATTTGTTTTCCTTTTCTTCTAACAATATAATGGGCTATTCTATTAAGTAATGGAACTTTGGTTGTCATTGCCTCTCTGAATTTACTTTCAAAGAGTTCCATTTCAACTGAAATAGGTTGTTTTATTTGTTCTATTGGCTTCATTAAGTCTCCAAAAATACTAAAAAAAAGATACTTTTATTAACTTTTATTTGCTAATTGACCACAAGCTGCATCAATATCTTTTCCTCTACTTCTTCTTACATTAACAATAATATCATTCATTTCTAAATTACTAATATAATTATTAATAGATTTTGCACTGGCTTGCTGAAATTCGTCGTCGTCAATTGGGTTATATTCTATTAAATTTACCTTACAAGGCACATGTTTACAAAATTTAACTAAAGCATTAATAGATTCTTTATCATCATTTATTCCATCCCAAACAACATATTCATAAGTTATTCTTCTATTAGTTTTTGTATACCAATATTGTAAAGCTTCTTTTAAATCTTGTAAAGGAAATGTTGCATTAAATGGCATTATTTTAGTACGAATTTCATCAATTGCAGAATGCAAAGAAACTGCTAGATTAAATTTTACTTCATCGTCTGCTAATTTTTTAATCATTTTTGGCACTCCAGAAGTGGAAACCGTAATTCTGGTTGGCGACATGCCTAACCCTTCAGGAGATGTGATTTTTTCAATAGCTTTTAATACATTATTGTAATTCATTAAAGGCTCACCCATTCCCATAAATACAATATTTGACAATTTATGGTGGTAATACAATAAACTTTCTTTATTAATTGCTGCAACCTGATCATAAATTTCATCAGGATTTAAATTACGCATTTTTTTTAAACGTGCTGTTGCACAAAATTTACAATCTAACGTGCAACCAACTTGACTTGAAACGCAAGCTGTTGTTCTAGAATCCGTTGGAATTAAAACCGATTCCACAATTAACCCATCATGCAATTTTATGGCGTTTTTAACGGTGCCATCATTACTACGTTGCATTTTATCTACTTCAATATGGTTGATTACAAAATTATCCAACAACATTTGACGGGTTTCTTTTGAAAGATTAGTCATTTCTTCAAAAGAATACGCATTTTTAATCCATAACCATTCATAAACCTGATTTCCTCTAAAAGCTTTATCTCCTTCAGCAACAAAAAAATTGCGAAGTTGTTCTTTAGTTAAGGCACGAATATCTTTTTTTTTATTCATATTAAAATCGGGTTTATAAAATTATTCCCGCCAAGGCGGGAATAAAATTTTTAAAATATTTTAAGCAACTAAATTATTAGCATGGCATCGCCATAAGAATAAAACTTATATTTTTCTTTTATTGCTTCTTTATAGGCTTCCATTAAAAAATCGTACCCTGCAAAAGCAGCGGTCATCATCATTAATGTAGATTTTGGAGTATGGAAATTAGTAATCATACAATTTGCTATACTAAACTCATAAGGGGTAAAAATAAATTTATTAGTCCAGCCGTCATATGTATTTAAATGATGATTTGATGAAACTGCACTTTCTAAAGATCTCATAACTGTAGTACCCACAGAACAAATTCGTCTTTTAGAATCAATTGCATCGTTTACAATTTTTGCGGTTTCAGCGGTTATTACTGATTTTTCAGAATCCATTTTATGTTTAGATAAATCTTCTACCTCAACACCACTAAAAGTTCCTAAACCAACATGTAAAGTAACTTCTGCAAAGTCAATTCCTTTTATTTCTAAACGTTTCATTAAATGTTTAGAAAAATGCAAACCTGCAGTTGGTGCTGCAACAGCTCCTTCGTATTTTGCATAAATAGTTTGATAACGTTCTTCATCAGAAGGTTGGACTTCTCTTTTAATATATTTTGGAAGTGGCGTTTCTCCTAATTCCTGTAATTTTTTTCTAAATTCTTCGTAAGAACCGTCATATAAAAAACGTAAAGTTCTACCTCTTGAAGTAGTGTTATCAATAACCTCAGCAACTAAACTTTCATCTTCTCCAAAAAATAATTTATTACCAATTCTAATTTTACGAGCAGGATCTACTAAAACATCCCACAATCTACTTTCCGCATTTAATTCTCTCAATAAAAAAACTTCAATTCTAGCTCCAGTTTTTTCTTTTTCACCAAACATACGAGCAGGAAAAACTTTAGTATTGTTTAAAACCATTAAATCTCCTTCATCAAAATAATCAATTAAATCTTTAAACAATTTATGTTCAATAGTATGTTCTTTTCTATTCAAAACCATTAAACGTGCTTCATCTCTATGCTCAGCAGGATATTCTGCCAGTAATTCCTCTGGCAAATCAAATTTATAATGTGATAACTTCATGTATTTTTTTTAAAGAATGAGCGCAAATATACAACTTCAACATAGGGGTTGTCAAGTGTTTAGGCATTTAAAATTTATTTAATTGAAAATTAACTTGTTATTTTATCAAAATCCTGCCAAAAATTAGGATACGATTTTGATACTACTTCTGGGTTTTCAATTTGTATTGGAACCTTTACTGCTAAAGGTGCAAACGCCATTGCCATTCTATGATCATGGTACGTTGCAATGCTAATATTCTCTTTTATTTCGGTTGATGGCTTTAAATATAAAGTTTCATCCGTTATAGTTATATCTCCTCCCAATTTTTCAATTTCGGTTTTAAGAGCTACTAACCTGTCGGTTTCCTTTATTTTTAAAGTATGAAGTCCAGTTAAAAAACATTCAAGCCCTAAACCAAAACAAGTTACTGCAATTGTTTGGGCAATATCTGGCGCACTTTTTAAATCTAAAACTATTGTTTGGTGTTTATTTATTGGGGATTGTTTGTTTAATAAAATTATGGTATTTTCCTTAAATATAGTTTCAACTCCTAATTGTTTATAAATATCTACTAAAACAGCATCACCTTGTAAACTGTTTTTTTTGTACGATGCTAATTGTATTTCAGAATTTTGTTTTAAAGCGACTAAACTATAAAAGTACGAAGCCGAACTCCAATCCGATTCTACTATAATTGCTTTATTATCTATTGTAAGTTGATGTAAAACAGTAATTATATTATCTTTCCAATTATATTTTATACCAAGTTTATGTAACAAACTAAGTGTCATTTTAATGTACGGAACCGAAGTTACTTTTCCTTTAAATTTTAATTTTAATCCACTTGGTAATTTTGGTGCAATTAACAATAAGGCTGAAATATATTGACTACTAACATTTCCTTGAATTTCAACAAAATCCCTAGTCAGCTTTTTCCCTGTAATTTTTAAAGGTGGATAACCCTCTTTTTCTACATATTGAATTTCTGCTCCTAAAAATATTAAAGCATCTACTAAAATTTTAATTGGCCGTTCTTTCATCCTATCAGAACCTGTCAAAATTACTTCCCTATTTTCTTGAACCGCAAAATATGCTGTTAAAAAACGCATAGCTGTTCCGGCATGACCAATATTTATTTCTTGTAAATTACTTTTTAATGCTTTTTTTAAAACAACAGAATCATCAGAAATAGAAGAATTTTTAATTTGTAAGTTTGGGTAAAACTGCTGTAAAATCAATAGTCTATTCGTTTCACTTTTAGAACCAGTAATTGGTATGTTTCCAGAAAAATTAGTCGAAATTTTATGTATTTTTTTTAAAGCCATAACTATTTGTAAAAACTCTCTAATTATTTCTTAATAAACTTATAATAACCAGCCATAAAAAGGCCATAAGCAATTGCCATTAACAATAGTCGTAATAAATAATGTTGCCAATTACCATCAAAAAAATATTGCTTTAACATTATACTAAAACTTGAATTTTTTAGTATGGAAAAACCCGTTTCCATTATAAATATGAGAATAAAAAAAATGGTTGCAAAGCGTAAAACCAATCTAAAAAAAGGTTCGTTTTTTAATTTGTTCATTTTTTTAATTTAGGATTATTATGATGTCTATCATGATCACGATTGGTTTTAACATCCATTTTTTTATCAAATGCCGCTTGTAAATCAATCCCTGTTTGATTTGCCAAACATAATACTACAAAAACAACATCTGCTAATTCTTCGCCCAAATCTTTATTTTTATCGCTTTCTTTTTCACTTTGCTCTCCATAACGGCGAGCAATTATACGTGCAACTTCACCAACTTCTTCAGTAAGTTGTGCCATATTAGTGAGTTCATTAAAATAGCGAACGCCATGTTCTTTTATCCAAGCATCCACTATTAATTGTGAGTTTTTAATATTCATAAGGTTTTATTTTCTAACTATTTCCAAAGATAAA
>DGOU01000200.1:3067-6539 GCA_002390165.1 Lutibacter sp. UBA4458 | reverse complement strand
ATTTCATCGGCACCTAAACTTGCTAAATGATTATTATATACTTGACAATCAATCAAAGTATAATTTTCTTTTTCTAATTTTTGAGTTAAGTAAATAAATGCCAATTTTGATGCGTTACTTACTTTGCTAAACATACTTTCGCCGCAAAAAACAGTTCCTAAATCAATTCCGTACAAACCACCAACTAATTCATTCTCTAACCAAACTTCTACGGATTTTGCAATTCCCTTTTTATGAAGTTTAATATAGGCTTCTTCCATTTTATCGGTAATCCAAGTTTGCCCTTGATCTGCTGCTCTAAAAATGTGTTTACAATTAAATATTACTTCCTCAAAATTTTGATTAAAAGTTATGGTAAATTCTTGTTTCCGAATAATTTGCCGCATACTTTTTGATATTTTTAAGTTCTTAGGAAACAATATCATTCTTGGATCTGGACTATACCAAATAATTGGCTCTCCTTGATTATACCACGGGAAAATGCCACTTTTATATGCAAGAGTTAATCGCTCTATAGATAAATCGCCTCCAATAGCCAAAACACCATTTTTATCGGCAAGTTCAACAGCAGGAAAAACAAGTTTGTCAGTTAACAAAAACATAGGTTAAATTTACAGTAATCTTAGAACAAAAAAAAGAGAAAAGCTATAGCTTTTCTCTTAAATATTTTTAGTTACACAACAATTAAAAAGGTAAATCGTCTGGTTCGTTTTCTTCTAAATTATTGGTGGTTTCAAAATTTTCAACTGGCGCCATTGGAGGCACTTCATTTGAATTTTCAGCTTGTAAATTTTCAATTCTCCAACCTTGAATAGCATTAAAATAAACTGCTTCTCCCTGAGGGTTTATCCATTCTCTGCCAGTTAAATTAATGGATATTTTAACATCTTGTTCTGGTTGATAATTATTTAACAAATCACATTTATCTTGCACAAATTCAATCTTAAGCATTTGTGGATATTGGTCATTTGTAGTTAATACCATTTCTCTTTTTCTAAAACCGCTTGCTCCAAAAGTTTTAGTTTCTTCAATTTTTTTAATTTTCCCTGTAACTTCCATTTTTTACTTTATTATTCCATTAAAAGCACTTTCCAAGCGCTTATTACATCATTTTTTGCTAAAAAAGCTTTGGCAAATGTATGTTTTTTTACCTTATTTTCAATTACAAATTCGGCATGTTCTTTCGCAAACTTATTAACATCCTTAGTTTTAGGTAAGCTTTCTACATTTCCTAACATTCCTAAATCATTCCCTGTTAAAACAGCACTATTTCTTATTTCCAAAGGAATATTATCTACACCTATTCCTAAATTTGATAAAGGTTTAGGAATTTCAAAAAAACCATCTTTAGCTCTTGAATAAAAACTTCCTCCTGCTCTTGCAACTAAATCTAATTTTTGCTGATTTATAGTTTCATCTTCGTTTAAAAATTCTTTATGAATATGAAGCTTAACCACTTCGCAAATAACCAAGTTTCCTGCACCGCCTTCCTTACCTAAGGCTACAATTTCCTTTACTTTACATTCAAATTGAACAGGAGATTCTGCAACTCTAAAAGGTTTTACTACATCAGAAGCTAACATTTTTAATCCTGCTTTTTCAAATTCATTAACTCCTTTTGCATACTCGGTACTTGCTAATGACATTTGTTGAACCATTGCATAATTAACCACATTAATAACTACTTCTTTTGTTTCTAACACATTTTCTAAAGTGTGTTTAGTCGTATTATTTCTAACTCTTCTTGCAGGAGAAAAAATTAAAATTGGCGGATTAGCACTAAATACATTAAAAAAACTAAATGGAGATAAATTTGGATTTCCTTTAGCATCCGTAGTACTGGCAAAAGCAATTGGTCTTGGTGCAATTGCACTTAACAAATAACTATGTAATTTAGTTGTGGATATTTCTGACGGATTAATACTTAGCATTATTTTTTATTTTCAACAAAAGTAATTAAATACAACTTAAAATAATAACGGTAATATTTTTTAGTTATAGTAACACATTCTATATTTGAATAATGGCTTCACAACAATACACCAAAATAATTAGAGTACTGGTAATTTTTGCTTCGTTTATTATTGTTTCTCTCATATTATGGAACACCTATTCTTTTTTTCAAAAATTTAAAAAGGAAGAACGTTCTAAAATAGAAGTTTTAGCAATGGCTTATAAACGGTTAAATATTCTAGATTTAACAGCGGATATAACTTTGGAATATAAAATAATTGGAAATAACCACAATATTCCTATGTTAATTACCACCGAAAAAGGAAAAATTACAGAATGGTCAAATTTAGATGCTAATAAAGTTAAACAGCCCAACTACTTAAAAGAACAGTTGGCTTTAATGAAAAGTCAAAATGTTCCAATTGTGGTTACTTATAAAGATAAAATTAAAAATCAAACAATACGTCTTTATATTTATTACCGAGATTCCGATTTACTTACCAAACTTAAATATTATCCTATTGCTTTAATTTTAATTTTAGTGCTTTTTACAAGTGCCATTTATTTATTTTTTAAATCGACTAAAGTTGCTGAGCAAAACAAACTTTGGACCGGAATGGCTAAAGAAACTGCTCATCAAATAGGAACTCCTTTGTCTTCATTATTAGGTTGGATTGAAATTTTACGATTAGAAAATACAGATGAAAATACTATTCAAGAAATTGAAAAAGATGTTACACGTTTAGAAACTATTGCTGAACGGTTTTCTAAAATTGGCTCTGTTCCTGAAGTTAAAAAGAAAAACCTTGTGGAAACAACCAAAAATGCCTTTTCCTATTTAAAAGCTAGAAGCTCAAAACAAGTTCATTTTAATTTTAACAGTAGTTCTCCAATTATTTATGCTAATATTAATGAACAATTATTTAGTTGGGTAATTGAAAATTTAGTGAAAAATGCTATTGATGCTATGGAAGGTAAAGGCGAAATATATTTAACTATTAATGAAACCATTAAAAATATACAAATATGTATAAAAGATACAGGAAAAGGAATTCCTAAAAAATTACAACAAAAAATATTTTCTCCAGGATTTACTACTAAAAAAAGAGGTTGGGGTTTAGGATTATCTTTAGCCAAACGAATTATAGAAGATTACCATAATGGAAAAATTCAAGTATCTAATTCAAAAGTAAATAAAGGAACTACTTTTGAAATTTTATTAAAAAAATAGTTATAAATTATCCGATATTGCTTTGGCAATAGCTTTAAATTCTTCGGCATTTAGTTTTACTTTTTTTGTAAACTGAATATCTTCCATAGCATTTAAAGGAATTAAATGTACGTGCACATGTGGCACTTCTAATCCAATAACCGCCATACCAATCCTATCACATGCTATAACTTTTTTTTGAGCAATCGCAATTTTTCTTGAAAAACGCATTAACCCATTATACAATTCTTCTTCTAAATCAAAAATGCGGTTTGCTTCTTTTTTTGGAACAACTAAAGTATGCCCTTT
>DGOU01000200.1:0-3024 GCA_002390165.1 Lutibacter sp. UBA4458 | reverse complement strand
ATTTCTCCTTTTATTATTTTAGTAAATATGGTACTCATAATATCTGTTTTAATCAAAATTAAAAAACCCTTTTCAATAATCAAACTGAAAAGGGTTTATTTCATTTTTTAAATTTATTTACGCCCTTGAAATATCTACAATTTCAAACTTCATAATACCACTTGGCACTTGAATTTCGGCAATATCACCAACTTTTTTACCTAACAAACCTTTTCCAATAGGTGAATTAACGGATAATTTACCATCTTTAATATTGGTTTCAGAATCTGCAACCAAAGTATAGGTAAATTCCATTTTGTTAGCTACATTTTTAATTTTCACTATAGAATGAATTAAAACTTTTGAAGTATCTAGTAATGATTCATCCAAAATACGAGCATTAGAAACAACTTCTTTCAATTTCGCTATTTTTAATTCTAACAAAGATTGTTCTTCCTTTGCAGCATGATATTCGGCATTTTCACTCAAATCTCCTTTATCACGTGCTTCACCAATTGCATTGCTTACTCTTGGGCGCTCTACATGTTCTAAATGATCTAACTCTTTCCTTAGTTTTTTCATTCCTTCCACAGAATAATATGAAATTTCACTCATAACTTATCATTTTAATAAAATACAAAAATCTCAAAACTGAAACCAGAATGAGATTTAGCACAAATGTACAAAATAATTGTAAATTGCAACCGTTAATCCAATAATACTACTTATATAACTATGCGAAAGTTTCTTTTATTGTTATTAATTTCTTCTTTTTTATCATGCGAAAAAAATGATACAAATGATATTTTACCAAACATTGAGGTTAACGTTGTTTTAGATTTAAATTTACCTCAATATGTTGAACTAAAAATACCTAGTAATTGGGTTTATGTACAAGGTGGATTAAAAGGAATTATTATACAAAATACTGGAATTGGAAATCCACATTACAAAGCCTTTGAAAGAGCTTGCCCAAATAATGATTGTGTTACTCCTATGAATTTTGATGGAAGTTTAAAATTAAAATGCACTTGCGACAATAGTGAATACAGCATTATTGATGGCTCTCCTCAAACGTCAGGAAATAATCATTTTGCAAGAGAATACAAAGTAAATCAGGTAAATGAAAATACTTTAATAATTACCAATTATTAATTTTTTATATCCACAAGATTGTTATTTTTGTAAAAAAAACACAACTAAAAAACAAAAAAATGAGTAAAGTAGGTATTATTATGGGAAGCACTTCGGATTTTCCAATTATGAAACAAGCCGTTGAAATATTAAATGATTTTGGAATTGAAACAGAAATTGATGTAATTTCAGCACATAGAGCTCCAGAAAAATTATTTAACTACGCTAAAAATGCACATACCAAAGGGTTTAATGTTATTATTGCTGGTGCCGGTGGCGCAGCACATTTACCTGGTGTAGTGGCTGGTTTAAGTCCGTTACCTGTAATTGGCGTTCCTATAAAATCAACCAATTCTATTGACGGTTGGGATTCTATTTTATCTATACTTCAAATGCCTAGTGGCGTACCTGTTGCAACCGTTGCCCTTGATGGCGCAAAAAATGCCGGCATTTTAGCCGCTCAAATTATAGGTAGCACTAACAAAAATATACAGGATAAAGTTATTGGGTTTAAGGAAGCTTTAAAAAATAAAGTTATTCAAGCTAATATTGACCTAAAAAACAGTTTATAAAAGAACTGTTTTTTTAGGTAACACTTTTTCGCCTTTTTTATTTTTAAAACTAAATCCCTCTATTAAGGTATTTATTTTTAGTCTTTTAACTTTTTTTAATTCTTTTGTTGGAGTTTCAATCATCATTATTAATCTAATTTAGGTACGCTTTTAACGCATTGTAATTATAAATAGTATAAACTTTAACACTATTTGTTCTATTAATTAAGACATCATTTAACAAAAAAAGTCACATCATAATAATATATTTGTCTTCTAAATACTAATAAGTTTTACTCATGACCAATCCATTATTACAAAATTTCGATACTCCTTTTAATACTGCTCCATTTTCTAAAATTAAAAATGAGCATTTTAAACCTGCATTTATAAAAGCTATAAAAATTGCTACAACTGAAATTGATTCTATTTGTAATAACCCAAAAGTTCCAACTTTTGAAAACACTATTGAGGCTTTAGATTTTAGTGGAGACACTCTAACAAGAATTTCTAGTGTTTTTTTTAATTTAAATAGCGCAGAAACTTCGGACGAAATTCAAAAAATTGCACAAGAAGTTTCTCCTTTATTAACTAAATTTTCTAATGATATTACTTTAAATGAAAAATTATTTAAACGTGTTCAATTAGTTTATGATATAAAAGATGAATTAAATTTAACCAAAGAACAAGATACTTTACTTACTAATAAGTATAAAAGTTTTGTTAGAAATGGTGCAAATTTAAATGTAAAAGATAAAGAAGTATTAAGAAAAATAGATACGGAATTAGCCAAAGTAAAATTAAAATTCGGCGAAAATGTATTAGCTGAAACCAATGCTTTTGAACTTCATATTACTAATAAGGAAGAATTAGTAGGTTTACCAGAAACCAGTTTAGAACTTGCAGAAGCCACCGCCAAACAACGCAATAAAAAAGGTTGGGTTTTTACTTTAAACTACCCAAGCTACATTCCTTTTATGACTTATGCGGAAAACCGAAGCTTAAGAAAAAAAATGGCAATAGCTTTTGGAGCTAAAGCTTTCCAAAACAATAAAAATGATAATCAAAAAAATGTATTATCTATTACAAACCTTCGATATAAAAGAGCAAATTTATTAGGTTATAAAACGCATTCTCATTTTGTTTTAGAAGAACGAATGGCAGAAACACCATTAAATGTTACTAATTTTTTAAATGACTTATTAGAAAAAGCAACTCCTGCAGCAAAAAAAGAATTTAAAAGCCTTTCTGATTTTGCTAAAAAAGACGGCATAAAACAGCTTGAAAAATGGGATAGTGCATTTTATTCAGAGAAACTTAAAAAACAATTATTTGATTTAGATCAAGAGGTTTTAAAACC
>DGOU01000260.1:1799-3515 GCA_002390165.1 Lutibacter sp. UBA4458 | reverse complement strand
TAAGTTATTAATTTTTTTAATGTATTTTTTTGAGGAATTAAAACCTTCGTATTTATTATTCCTAAAACTTCACAAATTTTAGCATTTACACCTTTAAAAGAATTATCTAAAGCAGTATGCATTGCATAAATTGCAATGTTGTTTTTAATAGCTTTTAAAACTACACGTTCTACATAATTTTTGCCGTTTAGTTTTTTTAGTCCTGAAAATATAATAGGATGAAAACTAACAATTAGATTGCAATCCTTTTCTATTGCTTCATCAATGGTGGTTTCAAGTGTATCTAAAGTAACTAATACTCCTGTTATTTCGGTAGTATAATTTCCAATTAATAAACCTACATTATCAAAATCTTCCGCGTAATTTAAAGGAGCTATTTCTTCAATACAAGTAGTTATATCTTTTATTTTCATCCTAAATTTTAGATTTATAAACAAATATAAGTTAGCTTTTAAAGTTATCCTAATTATGTAAAAAATTCTAATATGTTTTGTAAATTCGCAAGTGGTGAATTTTATACGAAAAATAGCATTTCCCTTTTCCTTTTTATATAAATGGATTACTAGTTTAAGAAACTTTTTGTTTGATAAAGGTTTATTAAAATCTATTGAATTTGATATTCCAACCATTGTTGTAGGTAATTTAAGCGTTGGTGGTACAGGAAAAACACCTCAAATAGAATATTTAATTCGTTTATTATTTAAAAAATATAAAGTTGCCGTTTTAAGTAGGGGATATAAAAGAAAAAGTAAAGGGTTTTTAATTGCGGACAATAATACTAATGCCAAAATTATTGGTGATGAACCATATCAATATTACCAAAAATTCAAAGAAATTACTGTTTGTGTGGATGCAGACAGGGTTAATGGCGTGCAACAACTGTTAAAACAACAGCCAAATACCGAAGTGGTTCTATTAGATGATGCATTTCAACACCGTAAAATTAAGGGAGGTTTAAATATTTTATTAACTTCATTTAATAATTTATATAGTGAAGATTTTTTGTTGCCTTCAGGTAATTTAAGAGAAAGTATTTCTGGTGCAAATCGGGCTCAAATAATTGTAGTAACTAAATGTCCCGCCGAATTATCTGAAAAACAACAGTTTGAAGTTGCTAAACAATTAAACCCTAACTTATATCAAAACCTATTTTTTACAACTATTAGTTATGATAAAATCTTAAAAGGAACAAACAAATTAACTTTAGATGAATTAAATGATTACGAAGTATTATTGGTAACAGGTATTGCAAATCCGTTGCCTTTAACAGCCTATTTAAAAACGAATAAAATTACGTTTAAACATTTACAGTTTAAAGATCATCATCATTTTACCGACCAAGATATAAGTCTTATAAAGTCTGAATTCGGAAAAATGCAATCAAATAAAAAGATAGTTTTAACTACAGAAAAAGATTATGTTCGTATCTTTGTCAAATTGTCTGATGTATATTACATTACCATTAAAACAAAATTCATTAATCATTTCAAAGATTTTGACAATCTAATAAAAGCCTATGTGGAACGAAGTACAAGAAACCGTTGAGTTTTTAAAAAATAAAGGAATAACAAACCCAGATTTTGGAATAATTTTAGGAACTGGTTTAGGAAATTTAGTAAGTAAAATTGACGTTGAGTTATCCATTCCTTATAATGAAATTCCTAATTTTCCGGTATCTACCGTTCAAGGTCACAGTGGAAAATTAATTTTTGGAAC
>DGOU01000260.1:0-1757 GCA_002390165.1 Lutibacter sp. UBA4458 | reverse complement strand
GTTAGAGTAATGAAATATCTTGGTGTTGAAAATTTAATTGTTTCTAATGCTTCAGGAGGTGTAAATCCTAAATTTAATGTTGGGGATATTATGATAATTACCGATCATATTAATTTGATGCCAGTACATCCGCTTCATGGTAAAAATGAAGATAGATTTGGACCAAGATTTGTAGATATGCACGAAGCCTACAGTAAAAAAATGATTTCTAAAATGGAACGTATTTCAAATAAATTGAATATTCCTGTTCAAAAAGGAGTTTATTTGGCTTTACAAGGGCCTACTTTTGAAACTCCAGCCGAGTACAATATGGTAAAAAACATGGGTGGAGATGCCGTTGGAATGTCTACAGTGCCAGAAGTTATTGTAGCAAAACATATGGGAATGATTTGCTTTGGAATTTCAGTTATAACCGATATGGGTGGAGATGATTTTGTGGTTGAAGTTTCTCATGAAGAAGTTCAAAAAGTTGCAAAAAAATCTGAAAAACTAGTAGGTAAATTGGTTGAGGAATTTATAAAAGAATAATTTGGTATAATTTTAGAGTACCCTTTTTATAAAAATATTATTATTATNNGTATTTCAATTAGATTAGTATTAATTTTAAGCTTTCTATTAGCTTACACTTTTTCATATTCTCAATCAAAATTAAGCACTTCAGCTGTAAATGTTAAATGGGAAACCAATTATTCAAAAGCAGTTAGAGTTGCAAAAAAAACAAAAAAACCTATTTTAATATTTTTTACTGGATCCGATTGGTGTGGTCCTTGTAAAATGTTAACTAAAGATTTTTTTGAGACTCAAAAATTTAATGATGTAGCTAATAAAGATTTAGTTTTATATGAAGCTGATTTCCCGAGAAATAAAGATTTGATTACGGATATTCAAAACAAAAATAACAATAAACTAAAGTTAAAATATCAAGTTAATTCTTTTCCTACGGTAATTGTTGTTAATAATAAAGGCAAAATTATAGGCAAAAGACATAGTTATAATTTAATGAGGGACCCAAGTTATTATTTTAAATTTTTAGAATCCATAGTTAATTAATAATTCATTTTAANNAAATTATGGCATCGCTTAGATGTAAGAAACAGTTTATTTCTTTTGATGAGATTGCTTTACCGTTTTCACTCTGCGCAATTATAATTTTTTTGAAGAAACTGCTTTTTCGTTTTAATTATTCTACTATTACGATTTTAATAAATTACTAAACCAATTAAAAAGGTAGTGCTAAAGCAAAAAAAAATCCGCAATTAAGCGGATTTTATAATAATATTTAGTTGTTATTATTGGTTAATAACTCTAAATGTAGTTCTTCTGTTTTGTCTGTGTTCTCTTTCAGTACAAGAAACGCCGTCAGAACATCTGTTTGTTAAACGAGTTTCTCCATAACCAACTCCTGTTAATTTACTAGAGTTAATTCCTTTTGAAATTAAATAGTTAGTTACTGCTTTTGCTCTTCTTTCTGATAAGTTTTGGTTACTTTCTTTTGAGCCTCTTGAATCTGTATGTGATTCAATTACAACAGCAACACCTGTTTTTAAAACTGGTAATAATCTGGTATCTATTATTTTTTTAGCTTGTGGAGTTAAAGTTGCGCTTCCTAAATTCCAGTTAATAGGTAAAATACTATTTTGAGTTAATTTACAATCTACTTCTTTCCAGTCATTTAAACCACCTTTTTTAACTAAAACTTCTTTTGTAACTGTTTTGTATTTAGCAGGTATAGTAACTTCTTCTTCCCAAGCATCTTT
>DGOU01000161.1:6227-25609 GCA_002390165.1 Lutibacter sp. UBA4458 | reverse complement strand
AATGAATTTGGTTTTGATTACTTACGTGATAATATGGCACATTCGCCAAACGATTTAGTTCAAAAACCACATAATTATGCCATTGTAGATGAGGTAGATTCCGTTTTAGTAGATGATGCCAGAACCCCATTAATTATTTCTGGTGCAACTGCTAATGCAGATAGACACGAGTTTAATGAACTTAAACCAGAAGTTGATAAAATTGTAACCACCCAAAAAAACCACTTAATTGGTGTGCTAGCGGAAGCTAAAAAATTAATAAAAGAAGGAAATACCAAAGAAGGTGGATTTTTATTATTAAGGGTTTTTAGAGGATTACCAAAAAGTAAAGCTTTAATTAAGTATTTAAGTCAAGAAGGTATAAAACTACTGTTACAAAAAACAGAAAACTTTTATATGCAAGACAATAATAGGGAAATGCCAAAAGTAGATCAAGACCTATATTTTGTTATTGACGAAAAAAATAATTCCATAGAACTTACAGATAAAGGGATTACATTTTTATCAGGTGATGATACAGAAACCGATTTCTTTATACTTCCTGATTTGAGTATGGAAATTCATAAAATTGAAAATGAATCCGAATCTAAAGATGAAATTGCTACAAAAAAAGAGGAACTATATCGTGATTATAGTTTAAAAAGTGAGCGAATTCACACCATGAATCAACTTTTAAAAGCATATACCCTATTTGAAAAAGATGTGGAATATGTAATTATGGAGGATAAAATAAAAATTGTAGATGAGCAAACTGGTCGTATTATGGAAGGCCGTCGTTATTCTGATGGTTTACATCAAGCAATTGAAGCTAAAGAAAGTGTAAAAATTGAAGATGCAACGCAAACTTATGCAACCGTAACATTACAAAATTATTTTAGAATGTACCGTAAACTGTCTGGTATGACGGGTACTGCGGTTACAGAAGCCGGTGAATTTTGGGAAATTTATAAATTAGATGTAGTTGAAGTACCAACTAATAAACCATTAATTAGGGATGATAAAGAAGATTTGGTTTTTAAAACAAAACGCGAAAAATACAATGCCGTTATTAACGAAATTGAAAATTTAGTAAATCAAGGTCGCCCTATTTTAGTAGGTACAACTTCTGTTGAAATTTCTGAGTTATTAAGTCGAATGCTTAGCATCAAAAAAATTCAACATAATGTATTAAATGCAAAACTTCATAAAAAAGAAGCCGATATTGTTGCCGAAGCTGGTAAATCTGGTATTGTAACTATTGCAACTAATATGGCGGGTCGTGGTACGGATATTAAATTATCGGATGAAGTTAAAAAAGCAGGAGGTTTAGCCATTATTGGTACAGAACGACATGATTCTAGACGTGTAGACCGTCAGTTACGTGGTCGTGCTGGTAGACAAGGAGATCCAGGATCTTCTCAATTTTACGTTTCGTTAGAAGATAACTTAATGCGTTTATTTGGTTCAGAAAGAATTGCCAAAATGATGGATAGAATGGGATTAAAAGAAGGTGAAGTAATCCAACATTCTATGATATCTAAATCTATTGAACGTGCGCAACGAAAAGTTGAAGAAAATAACTTTGGTGTTCGTAAACGATTATTAGAATATGATGACGTTATGAATTCTCAAAGAGAAGTAGTTTACAAACGTAGAAAACATGCTTTGTACGGATCAAGATTAAAAGTAGATATTGTAAATATGATTTATGATACTTGTAATTTATTGATACGCGAAAATAAAACTACAAGTGATTTTAAACATTTTGAATACGAATTAATTAGATTTTCTACAACATCTTCTCCGTTTACCGAAGAAGATTTTAAAACCCTAACCGAACAAGAACTTACTGATCAATTATTTGATGTAGTTTATAAACACTACAAAAATAAATTAGAACGAAGTGCAAAAATGGCATATCCGGTTATTAAAGATGTTTTTGAAAATCAAGGAGATAAATACGAACGAATTGTAGTACCATTTACCGATGGTAGTAAAGAACTTAAGGTAATTACTAACCTAAAAGAAGCTTACGAATCTGAAGGAAAAGGTTTAGTTACCGATTTTGAAAAAAATATTACATTAGCCATAATTGATGATACTTGGAAAGATCATCTTCGTCAAATGGATGAATTAAAACAATCTGTACAAAATGCTACTTATGAACAAAAAGATCCTCTTTTAATTTACAAATTTGAATCATTTGAGTTATTTAATGGCATGTTAGATACAGTAAATAAAGAAGTTTTATCTTTCCTATTTAAAGGAGAATTACCATCTAACGATGCAAATCAGGTTTCTCAAGCCCAAGAAAGAAAACGTGAAAATGTAAAATTAACCAAAGAAGATTATAGTAATATATCAGAAAACACCCAAACAAACCAAACTCAACAACCACAAGTTGTAGAAACTATTGTTAGAACAGAACGTAAAATTGGTAGAAACGAGCGAGTAACCATTAAAAATATTATGTCTGGAGAAAATAAAACTTTAAAATATAAACAAGCAATTCCTTTAATTCAAAAAGGAGAATGGGTTTTAACAGATGAATAATATTTTTAGTTTCAAGTTAGTTTTAAGTTTTTTTATCCTGAATAAATAGAAATATGCAAACTTTAAAAAAAGAGTTATTCAATTACTCCTTTATTGTAATTGGAAGCTTTATTACTGCAATTGGTGTTGTTGGTTTTTTAATCCCTAATAAAATTGTAACTGGTGGTACAGCAGGTTTATCTATAATATTTCACTATTTATTTAATTTACCAACAGGATTTTTAATGTTTTTAATTAATTTTCCTTTATTATTAATTAGCCTCAAATATTTAGGAAAAAAGTTTGCTTTTAGAACCATTGTTACTATTATTCTTTTATCCTCTTTTATTGATTTATTAGCTGAAATTTTACATTTTCCAGTATTAAGTACAAATACATTATTATCTACTATTTATGGAGGAATAGCTGTTGGAACAGGGTTAGGCTTAATTTTTAAAGGCGATTCTTCTGCTGGTGGAAGTACAATTGTAGCTAAACTTGTATCTACCAAAACTGGCATTAGACCAGGTTCTGTAATTTTATTTTTGGATATTATTGTGGTTATTTCTGCTGGAATAGTTTTTAGAAATGTGGAATTAGCACTTTGGAGTATGATAAGTATTTTTGTAGCTTCAAAATTTATTGATTTAGTTTTAACAGGTATAAAACAAAATAAAATTGTTCATATTTCATCAGCAAATCTTGAAGACTTAAAACATACCATTACCACCGAAATGGGAATTACAGGTACTTTAATTAAAGGAGATGACCTTCACTATGATAACAGCAGAAATATAATTTTCTTATCCATAAATAAAAATAGAATAATCGCACTTAAAAATCTTGTAGAAGAACATGACAAAAATGCTTCTATGATAGTACTTGAAGCTACAGAATTATTAGGAACCAGCCGAAAATTATAAAACTATACTTCTAAATTTTTATCGTAAGGAATACTTTTTAAAATGTGGTTTATTGTAGCAACTCTAGCATAAGTTTTTCTATTTGCTTTTATAATTTTCCAAGGAACTCCACCACCTTCTTTTGTTTTATGAAACATCTCATTCTTATAATTTGTATAAACATCCCATAATTCCTGTGCTTTTTCATCAACATCTGTCATTTTCCACTGTTTTAATGGATCTTTTTTTATTTCATCAAACCGTTTTGCTTGTTCCTTTTTTGAAATTGACATATATATTTTAACCAATCTAATTCCAGATTCGGTTATCATTCGTTCAAAATCATTAACTTGATTCATAAAAACGTCATATTCTTTTTGCGTACAAAATCCATTTACAGGTTCAACTACTGCCCTATTGTACCAACTTCTATCAAAAAGAACCATTTCTCCAGCAACAGGAAACTGTTTTACATATCTTTGAAAATACCATTGTGTTTGCTCTAATTCGGTAGGTTTAGGCAATGCAACAATTCTAAAAAGACGTGGATTAATTCGTTCCGTAATTCTTCTAATAGCGCCTCCTTTTCCTGCAGCATCTCTTCCTTCAAAAATTACAATTATTCGTTCGTTTTCTTTAATAGCCCAAGTTTGTAAACGTACCAATTCAACTTGTAATTTTTCTAACTTATTTTCATAATTAACATACCTAACTGCCTTTTCTAAATTATAAGGTTCCTTAGATAATAATGCTACTAAACCTTTTTTTGTGTTAAGAATAGCTTCTTCTTTTAAGGTTAATTTAAATGTATCCATAACTAATCTAATTGTTGTTCTGATCGATGATATCTCATAATTATATTTGGATCTGGGAATAATGTGGTTAATGCATCACTTTTATCGTCATATTCAAATTGTGATAAAACATAACGAATACATTCTAACCTTGCGGTTTTTTTATCATTTGCTTTTACAATAATCCAAGGACTATAACTGGTATGGGTTTTACTAAACATCTGGTTTTTAAAATGTGTGTATTTATCCCAATACTCCTGCCCTTTTTGATCTACCGGACTAAATTTCCAACGTTTTAACGGTGTTTTTAATCGTGATTTAAATCTATTTAATTGTTCTTCTTTTGAAATAGAAATCCAAAATTTTATAATAGTAACGCCATCTTCATACAACATGTGTTCAAATTCAGGAACTTGCAACATAAATTTGTTGTATTGTTTATCATTACAAAAACCCATAACAGGTTCAACTACAGCTCTATTATACCAACTTCTATCAAAAAAAACAATTTCACCCGGATTGGGCAATTTTTTTATGTAACGCCTAAAATACCATTGTCCTTTTTCTATATCGGTAGGTTTATTTAATGCAACCAAACGCATAGAACGTGGGCTTAGATGTTCCGTAAATCTTCTAATATTACCACCTTTACCTGCCGCATCTCTTCCTTCAAAAATAATAGCTACTCTTTTATTATTTTTTGCAACCCACTGTTGAAGTTTAATCAACTCTATTTGAAGTTTACGCAACTCATCTTGATAAAATAAGACCTTAGAAACTTTATTAAATGGGATTTCTTTTTTCTTAATTATTTCTAATAATTCTCGATTAGAAGTAACTTTTTCAAAATCATCTAAAGTTAACTTAGGTTTTTCTTCCATAGGTTGTTAATTTTTATCTATTGTTACACATGTTGCCGGATTGCTGGATAATTGCAATTTAGCATTTGGAGGAGAAATATAAGGAATTCCTAATCCTAATCCACGCAAAATAAATAATAATCCTATAATAATTACAAAAATTGGTATAATTTTTTGAATTTTATTTCTAATGGATACATTAATAAAATTTCCTAAAAGAATTGCTCCACTCATCATTGGCACCGTACCCAATCCAAATATTGCCATGTATATGCCACCTTGCAAAGAATTTCCTGTAGAAATTGCACCAATTAACGCCATATAAACAAGTCCGCAAGGTAAAAAACCGTTTAAAAAGCCGATAGTAAAAATAGCTTTATTCGATTTTTTATTTAAGTATAAACCTAAATTTTGTTTTAGTTTTCCTATTAATTTATATAAAGGTTTTGAAAAATTAAACTTATTAAAAATAGTTATTGGAATTAAAACGGTTACTATCATTAAAATTCCCATTAAAATGGACAAACGTTGCTGAAACCCAGCTAAATAAAGCCCTTTTCCTAAAAAGCCAAATAATATTCCTATTATCGCATAACTTAATAAACGACCAAAATGATATAAAAATGTTTGGTAAATCGTTTTTGTAACTGAAGATTTATCTATTGGTAATATAAAAGCTATAGGACCACACATACCAATACAGTGAAAACTTCCTGCTAAACCTAAAACAAATGCTGTCCAAAGCATACTAATAACTTATTTTCTGTTTTAATAAAAAAGTTTTGTCACCAACATGCCAATCTATTTTAACATTCCAAATTCCTTCCACTAATTTATCATCAGAAATTAAATATTCATTATTAGTTAAATTTATTGGTGTTTGAAAATCTAATTTATAATTTGAAGGTCTTTGAAAATATATAGTTCCTTTTATGTCTTCTGCATTAAACTCAGCTGGAAAATTAATTACCAAACCACTCTCTTTGTGTTCAATAACTACATTTTCTTTTAAATTATTTGCTCTATTTAGTTTGTCCAATTCCTTTTGATAATTTAACTCATCTTTATAGTAATGATCAGAAACTAAATGATGATCGTATTTATGCACAAAAGTTGCCTTATAAACAAAAGATAGTATAAATATCATAAACGATGCCAAGGCAAGAAAAATACCCATTGGCCATGTGAATTTAATTTTCATAATTATTTGATAATTAAAGGTCCTGTAAAATTAGTAGAAGTTTTTTCAATTAGTTTTCCATTCGAATAAACTCCTAATTTCAATTTTTCTTTTGACGATTTTAGATCGGATTTATTAATTTCAATAAACAACGTACTGTCTTTTAACCCTTGTTTTTTAATAAATAAATTACCTCCGACCATAATAACGTTTCCTTTGTGAGATAATAATTTTATTTCAACATTATCAATATCTTTAGTAGTTTTATTTATTAAGGTAATGGTATATACATTTTTTACCGTAGTTTCGGTAGTTTGAAAAGTTTGCCCAGGCAATCTTAATACCGTTGCTTCAATATCTGTTCTTAAAAATAACATACCTATTAAAACTCCAACCAATATAGTTAAAACTGCTGTATAAGCTATTAAACGAGCATTAAATTTAAATTTTTCTTTTTTCTCAATTTCATCTTCTGATGCGTACCTAATTAAACCTCTGTCAAACCCAACTTTATCCATCATACTATCGCAGGCATCAATACAGGCAGTACAGTTTATACATTCTAATTGCGTTCCGTTTCTAATATCAATTCCTGTAGGACAAACTTGAACACATTGTTTACAATCAATACAATCGCCATTACCTAATTCATCTCTATCTTCATTTTTTCTAAAAGGCTTTCTTCCTTTTTCATTTTCTCCTCGTACAAAATCATAAGCTACATTAATAGATTTATTATCTAATAATACGCCTTGTAACCTTCCATAAGGACAAACAATAATACAAACCTGCTCTCTAAACCAAGCAAAAACAAAGTAAAACACCGCAGTAAATACTAATAGCTTGATTAATGTTCCTATATGGTTTGATGGCCCTTCTAATATATATTGAATAACAGCGTCTGAGCCTATTAAATAAGATAAAAAAACGTTAGCAATAACAAATGATATAATAAAATAAACCGTCCATTTTATAGCTCTTTTTGTAATTTTTTCCGAATCCCAAGCTTGTTTTGAAAGTTTTATTTGTTTAGAACGATCACCATCAATTAAATATTCAATTTTTCTGAATATCATTTCAAGGAAAATTGTTTGAGGGCACATCCATCCACAAAAAATCCGTCCAAAAATTACCGTAAAAAGTATAACAAAAACTATGCTAACTAACATAGAGATTACTAATAAATGAAAATCTTGGGGCCAAAATGGAAAACCAAAAATATTGAATTTTCTATCTATTACATCAAATAATAAGAACTGATTTCCTTTAACTTTAATAAACGGAGCTGCGACAAAAAAGGCTAGTAAAAACCAGCTAACAATAGTTCTATAATTATAATAGCGTCCTTTAGGTTTTTTAGGATGAATAAAGTTTCTCTTCCCTTCATTTGTAATTGTTCCTATGGAATCTCTAAATTTTTCATTTTTAGAGTTTATGTCGTTTTTCATAATTTATTTAAATTTCAATTTAGTAGTAAAAGTTGTAAAATTAATATTATATGATTTATTGGACGATACAATTGTAACAAAACAACATCTTATTTCTTTTAAATCAATAAAATACCGCAAACTTCACATTTGAAAATTTGCGGTATTTATTATAGTTAAAATATTAATTTAATTTTCAGGCCAAATAATATCACCTTGTGATGCTTTTGGAGCTGCAGGTGTAGTTCCCTGCATAGAAATTACGTAACTAGCAAGTTGCTGACGTTCTATTTTGGTAATGCTAGCCTCCCAAGCAACCATTCCTTTACCTGGTCTTCCTCCTTTAGAAATGGTATGGAAAATATTTTTTATACCACCTCCTAAAATCCAATGATTATCTGTTAAATTTGGTCCAATTCCTCCGCCTAAATCTGCTGAATGACAGGCAAAACAAGTTTTGGAAGTAAATAAGGCTTTGCCTTTTGCAATATTATCTGCATCTGTAAAAGCAGTAATATTATCTACACTAAATAACTCTGGATGCTCAGATTTATAAGTTTCTACCTCCTTTTTAGCGTCTGCAAGTTCATCTTTTAATTCATCGTACTGGTTATATTTACTAAATCCTAAAACCATTATATAGTAAAAAACAGCTATTACAACGGTTATGTAAAAACCTGCTTTCCACCACGGTGGTAATACGTTATCTAATTCTCTAATTCCATCATAGTCATGATCTAGCATTACATCTTCTTCCTTTCCTATTTCGTTAGCTTTAGTCATAGATTTCATAAACCTTTGCCAACCTGATATATTTTCTGATTTTTTATTCATGATTATTTTCTTTACTTATTGTGTCATCTTCTAATGGTAAATTACTTACTTCATCAATTCTTTTTTTAGAAATGTTCATAACAATGATAAACATGGTTATAAACACTATAAAAAATAGTACTAATGAAATAATAGGATATATTTCTATACCATTCATTCCATCAAAATTATGTTGAATAAATTTTAACATTTTAATTATTTTAATGCAGTTTTGTTTACTTTAATATCTGTACCCAAACGTTGTAAATAAGCAATTAATGCTACTATTTCTTTATTTTGAATATTACTATTTCCATAATTTTTAACAAATTCTGGATCTTGTCTTAAACTTGTTTCAATAGTTTTAGCTTGTGCTACAATACTTTGTTTTGCATTTGCTATTTCTTTATCAGTATAAGGAACTCCTAAAGTTACTAGTCCTTTCATTTTTGCTTCAATATCAGAAGCATTTAAATTGTCTTTAATTATCCAAGTATAACGTGGCATAATAGAACCTGGAGATGTAGATCTTGGATCCATCATATGATTAAAATGCCAATTGTCATTATATTTTCCTCCAATTCGGTGTAAATCTGGACCAGTTCTACGTGAACCCCATAAGAATGGATGATCGTATACAAATTCTCCAGCTTTAGAATATTCACCATAGCGAGCAACTTCTGAACGGAAAGGACGAATCATTTGCGAGTGACAGTTATTACATCCTTCTCTCATATAAATATCTCTACCTTCTAACTCTAATGGTGTATATGGCTTAACACTAGCTATTGTAGGTACATTTGATTTTACCAAAATTAATGGTACAATTTCAACCATACCACCAATTAAAATAGCAACAGTTGTTAAAATAGAGAATAAAACGGTTCTTCTTTCTAACCATGTGTGCCAATGTTCTCCAACTATTCTTTTTCCACTAATTTTTTTCAATGGAGCTGCTTCTGCTAATTCATCTTCAACAACGGACCCAGCTTTTGCTGTTTTAATAACATTATATGCTAATAAAATATATCCTGTTAAATATAAAGTACCTCCAATAGCACGCATAGCATACATTGGGATAATTTGTGTAACTGTTTCTAAGAAATTACCATAAACTAATGTGCCATCAGGATTGAATTGTTTCCACATAAATGCTTGTGTAAATCCGGCAACATATAAAGGAATGGCATAAAATAAGATACCTAAAGTACCAATCCAAAAATGAGTATTTGCTAATTTTTTTGAATATAAATCTGTTTTCCAAAGTTTTGTTGCAAGCCAATATAACATTCCTGCAATAATAAATCCATTCCAAGCAAGAGCTCCAATATGAACGTGACCAATAATCCAATCCGTATAATGCCCAATTGCATTTACATTTTTAAAGGATAACATTGGTCCTTCAAAGGTTGCCATACCGTAACCAGTAATTGCAACTACAAAGAATTTTAAAACAGGATCTTCACGAACCTTATCCCAAGCTCCTCTTAAGGTTAATAAACCATTAATCATACCACCCCAAGATGGGAAAATTAGCATTACTGAAAATACAGTACCTAAATTTTGAGCCCAACCAGGTAAAGCTGTATATAATAAATGGTGAGGTCCAGCCCATATATAAATAAATATTAAAGACCAAAAGTGAACAATAGATAATCTATAAGAATAAACTGGTCTGTTTGCAACCTTAGGAACAAAATAATACATTAACCCTAAAATTGGTGTTGTTAAGAAAAACGCAACTGCATTATGCCCGTACCACCATTGCACCATAGCATCTTGAACTCCCGCATAAACAGAATAACTTTTAAATGCCGTTACAGGTAATTCTAAATTATTAAATATATAAAGTACTGCAATAGTTACTACTGTGGCTATATAAAACCAAATGGCAACATAAATATGTCGTTGCCTTCTTTTTAACATGGTTCCTACAAGGTTAATTCCAAAAATCACCCAAATAAAAACTACTGCTAAATCAATTGGCCATTCTAATTCTGCGTATTCTTTAGTAGAAGTAAAACCTAAGGGTAAAGTAATTGCTGCTGCAACAATTATTAATTGCCAACCCCAAAAATGGATTCTGCTTAAATTGTCGTTAAACATTCTGGTTTTTAACAATCGCTGTGTTGAGTAATACACTCCAGTAAAAATTCCATTTCCTACAAATGCAAAAATAACTGCATTAGTATGTAATGGGCGCAAGCGTCCAAAACTCAACCATGAAATTGCATTATCTGAACCTGTAAACTCTAATAATCCTGGAAAAACAAATAGCAATGCTACTGTTAAACCTACTAACATACCTACAACTCCCCAAAGAATTGTGGCATATAAAAACATTTTAACGATCTTATTATCGTAATAAAATTGTTCTTTTTCCATACTTAATTATTTATTTATTATTATTTTGGTTAATTATGTTCTTTATTATTTTCATTAACTAACTCATCATCAAATAACATACGTACTGATGGTGTATAAGTATCCTCATACTGACCTGATTTTATGGCTTTAATAAAAATTACAAGAAAAAAAATTGCAACAATAACGCTAACACCTATTGTAATATATACAACTTCCATTTTAAGTAATAACTTTAATTTTTTTAGTTAATTATTCGCAAATATAAAAATTTCAACATTTATAAAAATGATAATTATCATATAATTATTTTAAAAATATATATAAAACTACATTTTTTTATTTGCTAGTACAAATATTTAATTTTTTTTTGATATCCAGTTAGTTAATACAGTAACAAATATTACAATGGTAATAGAACTCGCAGGCATTAATATTGCAGCAACAACTGGTGTTAGTTGCCCTGTTAAGGCAAAATACATTCCTATTACATTATATAAAAAGGATAAAATAAAACTAATTTTAATAATGCGAACCGTTTTATATGCTAATGTTAAAAACTTTGGTATTTTGTTAAAAAGATTTGCATCTAATATACCATCACAAGCTGGTGAAAACACATTTATATTTTCTGAAATGGCAATACCAACATTACTTTGAGCCAAAGCTCCTGCATCATTTAATCCATCACCTAGCATTAATACATGATTTCCATTACTCTGAAGATTTTTTATGAAATTTAATTTATTTTCTGGCTTCTGATTAAATTGAAACTGTGTTGATTGAGGCAACATCGCTTTTAATGTTTCTTTTTCTCCTTCATTATCACCAGAAAGAATTATAAGCTCGTATTTTTTAGAAAGATTTTTAAAGATATCTTTAATTCCCTGTCTATATGTATTGGATAGCTTAAATTTCCCCTTTATCACTTTATTTATTTTAACATAAATTGAAGTCTCATTAAGCTCAATTTGTTCAATTCCTACAAAGCTTGCAGAACCCAATTCAAAAGAAGTATCTTTAAACGATGATTCAATTCCTTTTCCAATAATTTCATTAAAAGCAATAGGTTTTTCACTTGAACAATCTTCTATAATTGCATCATATAATGCTCTGCTTAAGGGATGATTTGAACCTCTTATTATTGCTTTAATTTGTTGTAATTCTTTAGAAGTTAATTTTGTTCCCTCATAATTAATTTTTGACCCTTCATTTGAAGTAATAGTTCCCGTTTTATCAAAAATAATAGTATCAATTTTTGACATTTGCTCAATTACTTCAGCATTTTTAAGATATAATTTCTGATAACCAAAAATGCGTAACATATTACCAAATGCAAACGGTGCAGACAATGCCAATGCGCAAGGACAAGCTATGATTAAAACTGCAGTAACAATATTAAACGCTAAAGAAGGGTTTACAAAATACCAATAAATTCCTGCAAATAATGCAATGGTGAGTATTATTGCAGTAAAATATTTGCTTATAGAATCGGTAATATTTTTAATAGTTTTTTCATGAGATTTTTTAAAGATATCATTGCTCCATAACTGCGTTAAATAACTCTGTTCTAACACATTAATCACATCTACTTCAATAATTCCTGCAGTTTGCTTACCTCCAGCAAATAACTTATCTCCAGATTTTTTTATTACTGGAATTGATTCTCCTGTAACAAAACTATAATCAATGGATGCAGTGCCATTAATTAAAATAGCATCTACCGGAATTAATTCTTGATTTCTAATTAACAATCTATCTCCTTCTAATATATCTTTAACTGCTATAGGAATTTCCTTACCATCAATAATTTTAGTAACTGCAATTGGAAAATACGATTTATAATCTCGTTCAAACGATAAAAAATTATAGGTTTTTTGTTGAAAAAACTTACCTAATAACAAAAAGAAAATTAAACCAGTTAAGCTATCAAAAAAACCTCCTCCTGTATTTAAAACAACTTCTGTAGAACTTCTTATAAAAAGAACCGAAACCCCTAACGCAACTGGAACATCAATATTTAAAATTTTGTGACTTAGTCCTTTATATGCCGAAATAAAATAATCTTTAGCAGAATAAACTACCACTGGAATAGACATTAATAGCATAAGCCATCGAAATACAATTTTATATTTATTTATCCAAAATCCTTCCACTTGAAAATATTCTGGAAAAGATAACATCATAACATTTCCAAAAACAAAAGCAGCAATAACTAATTGATAAATTAACGTTTTGCTTACCTTATTTTTTTTAGCATCTGCATCCTCTAAACTAATATATGGTTCATAAGCAATTGAAGTTAATAACTCCACTACCTCTTTTAAATTGGTAGCATTAGTTTTATACGTAATACGGACAGTTTTTTTTGGAAAATTGACTAAAGAAGTAATAACTCCAGAATTTAATTTACTCAAATTTTCTAATACCCAAATGCAAGAACTACAATGAATACTAGGTATATAAAATTCAGAAACAGCAATTGTACCATCATCAAATTCTAAAAGTTTACTTACAATTTCTTGATTTTCTAAATAGGAATATTTATCCTTTATTTCAGAAGGAATGGTTCCTGGATTACTTTCTAAATCATAATAGCAACCTAATTCGTTAGCATTGAGTATTTCATAAACCGTTTTACACCCATTACAGCAAAAATATTTGTCATTAAATTTAACAGGATTTTTACCACAATCTAACCCACAATGATAACATGTATTAGTATTCATTTAATTCTTAAATTAAATCACAAAACTATTGATAATTTGTAACACTTGTATGACAAATATCATTAAATTTTGTACATTTGCACAAATTAATCCTTACAGAAAATATTTGAGCTAAATATGGGAAATTGTACCCAATGTATTGTAAAAAGATTAAATGCTTTAAGAAATTTATCGCACGAAGAGTTAGAGTTAT
The DNA here is from genome assembly GCA_002390165.1 of Lutibacter sp. UBA4458. Classification (GTDB taxonomy): domain Bacteria; phylum Bacteroidota; class Bacteroidia; order Flavobacteriales; family Flavobacteriaceae; genus Lutibacter. The sequence continues at coordinate 11,836 of DGOU01000161.1, read as the reverse complement.
TTTCTGAGCATAAAACATCCCTTTTAATAAAAAAAGGTGAAAACTTAATGACAGAAGGTAGTGCTATTAATGGACTTTATTGTATTAACCAAGGAAAATGTAAGTTAACAAAACTTAACACAAACGGTAAAGAACAAATAATAAAGTTTATTAAAGGTGGTGATATTTTAGGTCATAGGTCTATTTTAAGCGATGAACCGGTTGGTTTAAATGTAACAGCCTTGGAAGATATGCGAGTTTGTTTTATCCCTAAAGGAGACATTTTAGAGGTACTTAAAGAAAATTCTCTATTTTCTTTAAGTATTATGAAAAATATTTCGCATCAATTAAATGAAGCCAATAACCTAATTTCAGAAATGGCTCAAAAACCAGTTAAAGATCGCTTAGCCACAATTATTATGAATTTAAATGATATTTTTGGTAAGGATAGCGAAGGTTTTATTGATATTGTTTTAACTAGAGAAGAAATTGCGAATACAATAGGTACAGCTACAGAATCGGCAATTAGATTATTATCAAATTTGAAAAAAGATAAAATTATTGATTTAAAAGGGAAAAAAATTAAAATCTTAGATTTAAACGCTCTTAAAAATATTTCCGAAGGTTACTAATTAAATATTAGTAATACGATAAATAAAAAAAACCTTTTAGAAATTCTAAAAGGTTTTTTTATTCGCTTTTATTTGTAATTATTTCATCATTGCAGCTGCAATTCTTTTATAAATTCCTTTTTCCAATTTTTCTCTTATTGCAGAAAAAGCAGTAATAGTTTCTTTAACATCTTCTAAATTATGTGTTGCTGTAGGAATTAATCTTAATAAAATCATTCCTTTTGGCACAACTGGATATACAACTATAGAACAAAAAATACCATAATTTTCACGTAAATCATTTACCATTGCCATTGCTTCAGGAATATCTCCTTCTAAAAAAACGGGTGTAACACAAGTGTTTGTATCCCCTATATTAAATCCATTTTCCTTTAAACCACTCTGTAATGCGTTTACATTTTCCCAAAGTTTTTCTTTTAATTCAGGCATTGTTCTTAACATATCTAAACGTTTTAACGCACCTTTAACCATTGGCATTGGTAACGATTTAGCAAACATTTGCGAACGCATGTTATATTGTAAGTATTGAATAATATCTTTATCTGCTGCAAAAAATGCTCCAATACCTGCCATAGATTTTGCGAAAGTTGCAAAATAAACATCAATATCATCTTGTACTCCTTGTTCAAAACCAGCTCCTTTTCCATCTTTTCCTAAAGTTCCAAAACCGTGGGCATCATCCACTAATAATCTAAAGTTATATTTTTTCTTTAAATCTACTATTTCCTTTAATACACCTTGTTCGCCCCGCATACCAAAAACACCTTCAGAAATTACCAAAATACCTCCGTTATTTTCTTCTGCTAGTTTGGTTGCTCGTCTAAGGTTAGTTTCCAAGCTTTCAATATTGTTATGTTGAAAAGTAAATCGTTTACCTGCATGTAATCTAACGCCATCAATAATACAAGCATGAGCATCCATATCATAAACAATAACATCATGTTTTGTTACTAAAGCATCAATTGCAGATACCATACCTTGGTAACCAAAATTTACTAAATAAGCTGATTCTTTATCAACAAAAGTAGCTAATTCTTGTTCTAATTGTTCGTGAAATTTTGTATGACCCGACATCATTCTTGCTCCCATTGGGTAAGCCATTCCGTATTCTGCTGCTGCTTCTGCATCTGCTTTTCTAACTTCAGGATGGTTAGATAAACCCAAGTAATCATTTATGCTCCAAGTTATTACCCTCTTTCCATTAAAAATCATTCTATTGGAGATTTCACCTTCTAATTTTGGAAAAACATAATATCCTTCTGCCTGTTTTGCCCATTTTCCAAGAGGTCCTTTATCTTTTATAATTCTTTCAAATAAGTCTTTCATTATATTTTATTTTGGACTAAATGTAAATTTAATAATTACATTCAATAAGATTGCAAAGTAAGGTATTTTTTTTGTGCTAATCAAATGTAAAAGGCATAAAAAAAGAGGTTAAACTAATTTAGATAACCTCTTTTTTTTATTTTATAAAAATTTTAAACTATAAATATTCTACTTCTTCTAAAGCTTGTTTTTGCGTATCAAAAAAACCTTGTTCTTTCATCCAATCATCGCTATAAATTTTTTCCATATAACGAGAGCCATGGTCAGGCAATATTAAAACAACATTAGAATTTTTGTCAAACATTCCTTTTTCAGCATATTGTATTGCAGCTTGTACTACTGCACCACTTGTATAACCTGTAAATAAACCTTCTGTTACTGCTAACTCCCTTGCTCTATGAGCAGCTGCTTCATCGGTAACTTTTTCAAAAACATCAATAACTTCAAAATGGGTTGCAGTTGGAATTAAATTTTTACCTAATCCTTCTATTCTATATGGATAAATTTCTTCTTTATCAAAAACTCCTGTTTCATGAAATTTTTTCAAGATAGAACCATAAGCATCTACGCCTAAAGATTTAACATCGGGATTTTGTTCTTTTAAATATTTTGAAACGCCTGAAATAGTTCCTCCTGTACCACTTGCAGCAACTAAATGCGTAATTTTACCTTCGGTTTGTTTCCAAATTTCTGGACCTAAAGAAAGGTAATATGCTTCAGAATTTAATTCGTTAAAATATTGATTGATATAAACAGAATTTGCTGTTTCTCTATGTAATCTTTTTGCTACTTCGTAATAAGATCTCGGATCATCTGCTTTAACATGAGCAGGACAAACATATACCTTTGCTCCCATAGCCTTTAGCATATTAATTTTACCTGCAGAGGCTTTAGAATTAACAGCCAACATACATTTATATCCTTTAATAATACTAACTAAAGCTAAGCTAAAGCCTGTATTACCAGAAGTGGTTTCAACTATGGTACTGTCTTTATTTAGAATTCCTTTTTTTTCTGCCGTTTCAATAATATGTAAAGCAATTCTATCTTTCATAGAATGCCCTGGATTAAATCCTTCGTATTTAGCATAAAAATTTCCTGGAAGGTCTTTTGTTATTTTGTTTAATCTAATTAATGGTGTGTTGCCTATGAGGTCTAAAATAGTATTACTAATACCTGTATTTTTTGTCATTTTTTAGAGTTTTATTTCTAATAATAAATTAAATATAGATTTATAAAAATTACTATTAGTTAACATGCAAATTTAATAATTTTTTTTAAATGAAGTGTAACCTTCTAATCCTAAAATAAATCCGTAGTCTCTTGCGGTTTCTTTTAAGGCATTAAATCTACCAGAAGCCCCTCCATGTCCAGCTTCCATGTTTGTATGTAGCAACAACATATTTTTATCTGTTTTTAATTCTCTTAGCTTTGCAACCCACTTTGCAGGTTCAAAATATTGCACTTGAGAATCGTGTAATCCAGTTGTTACTAACATATTTGGATAATTTTGAGCAATAACATTATCAATTGGAGAATAGGATTTTATATAATCGTAATATTTTTTATCATTAGGATTTCCCCATTCATCGTATTCACCTGTGGTTAAAGGAATTGTTTCGTCTAACATAGTGGTTAAAACATCTACAAAAGGAACATTAGCTACTACACCATTAAATAATTCTGGTTGTATATTTAGTATTGCTCCCATTAATAATCCTCCTGCTGAACCACCACTTGCGTATAAATGTTTTTCTGAAGTATAGTTTTTATTAATTAAATGTTTACCACAGGAAATGAAATCGGTAAACGTGTTTTTTTTATGTAGTAATTTACCTGTTTCGTACCAATTTCTTCCTAAATATTCACTTCCTCTAACATGTGCAATTGCAAAAACAAAACCTCTATTTAATAAACTTAAACGTGTAGAACTGAATCCTGCATCAATAGTATAACCGTATGATCCATAACCATATAATAATAACGGTGTGTTTTTGGTTAGGCTTGTGTTTTTATGATACACTAAGGATATTGGAATTTCAATTCCATCTTCTGCCTTTGCCCAAATTCGTTCACTATTATAATTATTTTTATCAAAATCACCTCCTAATACTTGTTGCTCCTTTTTAATGGTTTTTGTTTTATCAAGTACATTAAAATCGATAACAGAATTTGGAGTTGTCATAGAATTATATCCATAACGAATTACATTGGTATTGTACTCTGGATTAAAATAAACTCCTGCCGAATAGGTTTCTTCTTCAAAAGGCAAATAAAAATCTTCCGTTTTATCCCATCTTTTAATTCTAATTTTATTTAAACCATTACTTCGTTCCTCTATCACTAAAAAATCTTTAAATATGGAAATATCTTCTAACAATACATCGTTTCTGTGTGGCATTACTTCTTCCCAATTCTCTTTATTAGTAGTTTTTACAGAAGTTCTCATTAATTTAAAATTAATAGCAGCATCTTTATTGGTTAAAATATAAAAGTGCTCATTAAAATGTGCTATACTATATTCCAAATCTCGTTCTCTTGGTTGAAATATTTTAAATTCTCCGTTTGGATTATCACTCTCTAATATTCTAAATTCACTAGAAACCGTGCTATAAGAACCTATTACTAGATACTTTTCTGATTTTGTTTTATAAACATATGTGCTAAAAGCTTCATCTTTTTCAAAATAAATTTCAGTATCATCTTCTGAATTTGTTCCTAAAACATGTTTAAATATTTTTTCGCCTCGTAAAGTAGTAGGATTTTTTTGAGTATAAAAAATGGTTTTATTATCCTTTGCCCAAGTTGCTGAACCTGTAGTGTTTTCTATTCTATCTTCTAATACTTCATTAGTGTCTAAATTTTTAAAGTGCAAAGTATATTGCCTTCTACTTACCTTATCAATTCCATAAGCTGCAATTTTATTGTTTGGGCTAACAGAAATACCTGACAAACTATAATACGCATGTTTTTCTGCCATTTTATTAACATCAAACATAATTTCTTCAACCGCATTTTTAACATCTTTTTTTCGCGTATAAATAGGATATTGCTGTCCAGTTTTAAATTTTGTAATGTATAAATATTGATTCTTTTTATAAGGAACTGATTCGTCATCTTCTTTAATTCGAGATTTCATTTCCTGAAATAAATCTTCTTGTAACGTCTTAATATTTGAAGTTTTAGCATTATAATATTCATTCTCTGCATTTAAGTATGCTACAACATCAGGATTTTCTTTATTATTTAGCCAATAATATTCATCCATTCTAATATCTCCGTGTTTTTCTAATTTTTTAGCTACTTTTTTTGCTATCGGTGCATTTATATTCATATTGCTATTTTCATTTAACTTGGCAAAAGTAGTATATTTGCCTTCGATAAAAATTAAAATTATATTAAAATGTTTGGTGATTTAGGTAATATGATGGATAAGTTGAAAGAAGCTCAACAGAATATTGAAGCAACAAAACAACGTTTACACACTATAATTATTGATGAACAAGCAAATAATGGTGCTGTTAAAGTTTCTGTTACTGCTAATAATGAAATTAAAAATATAACTATTTCTGAAGAATTAACCGATAAAGAAGAAATAGAAGATTATTTGGTAATTGCTTTAAATAAAGCACTTTCTAAAGCAAATGAAATTAAGGAAACGGAACTTTCTGC
>DGOU01000161.1:0-6154 GCA_002390165.1 Lutibacter sp. UBA4458 | reverse complement strand
AAATATGGTTGCTCAATAAAAACCGTTTTCCATTGTCCACCTTGCGATTTATGACAAGTTACTGCGTAAGAAAATTTTATTTGCAATGCGTTAAAATACTTGCTTTTCTTAATACTCAAAAGCTGTTTGTATTTTGATTTTTCTGATGTGAAATCTTTAGCAACTTCTTGATATAATCTGTTGGAATCTTCATAAGATAATGAAGGCGTTTCTGAACTTAGCGTATCTAAAAGTAATACAGTTTCAAACGGACGTTGATTTGGATAGTCAATCATTCTAATTTTTACTTCTGCAAATCTAAATCCATATAATTCTTTTATCGAAAAAATTTGAAGAATTTCACAAATATCTCCATTCGCAATAAAACCAGCCTCACTACTTTCCTTAAGCCAAAAATAATTATTTTTTACAACCATTATAAAATCACCGGTTGAAATCTCGTTTTCTTGCCCTCTAATTTTACTTCTAATTTGTTGATTATATTGATTAGCACGTTTGTTGGAGCGTACAATAAAAGCAGTATCCTCTACCCCAATATTATCGTAAGCGGTATTAATGGCATCCTGAATATCATATCCGTCTTCTAATCTTATTAAATCAGGAAAATTTAATTGAAATTTAAATTGATTGCCTTGATTAGCAATTTGTAATCTTAAATCTGTAGCATTAATAAGAATTCCAGAATTTTCATGTTGACGCATAACTTCATCTAATTCAAACTCTGTTACATCTTTGTGGTAATTTATACTTAAATTATGTGCATCTAATGCAGGGCTTATTGCAAGTTTAACAGGAGGTAATTGAGCCGTATCTCCAATTAAAATTAATTTACAATGCACTCCTGAGTACACATAAGAGATTAAATCGTCTAATAAAGAGCCATTTTCAAATAATTTCACTCCAGTTGAGGAATCAGAAATCATAGAAGCTTCATCAACAATAAAAATAGTATTGGAATGCTTGTTAACTTGTAACACAAAATTTACACCACCTCCCTTATTTTTTTTTGGATAATATATTTTTTTATGAATTGTAAATGCTGCTCGGTTTGAATATCCAGATATAACTTTGGCAGCTCTACCCGTTGGCGCCAATAAAACCGCCTTTTTACCTGCTCTCCATAAGTTATTTACAACGGTACTAATAGTTGTAGTTTTACCTGTACCTGCATATCCTTTTAATAAAAATAGAGACTGATAATTTTTATCAAAAATGAAATCAGACAATTTTTCAAGTAGTATTTCTTGCGAATTTGTAGGTTCAAAAGGAAATTTAGTAAGTAAATCTTTAAAAAAATCGGGAGCAGTTTTTGTCATAAGTAAAATAAATTTCAAATATACAAATTGATTTATGCTTAAAAATTTTTCTCATTAAAAAAAATTTGTAGATTTGCTAAAAACATAAAAAGACTCAAATGACAACATTTTTTATTATAATAGCAGCTATTGCAGTTACTGCTTTGTTGGCTTATGCCGTTGTAAATTACATCCCAAGAAAATTACATTGGATTATTTCTGTAGTTTTAATTGCCTTAGCAATATTTTTAGTTTATAAAATTAATTTTGAAGTAACTAAACCTATTAAGTTTAATAAAGCGAAAAAAGCTAAATATGCTAAAGTAATTAAAGTACTTAAAATATTACGTGATGCTGAAGTTGCACATAAAAAAGTAACTGGAACATATACCAATAAAGGAGAAGATTTAATTTCTTTTATTGACACAGCTGAATTTGCAATTACCCAAACTAAAAACGTTCCTAAAACCATACATATTGGTGGTGGAATTACTAAAGAAATTGAAGAAAGGGTTGTAGATACCGTTGGTTACGAACCTGTTAAAGACTTATTTGTAGGAAAAGATTATAAAAATATGTTACAAATTCCAGGAACTGATCAGCAATTTAAAATTGAAACTGGTACAATTGAAAAATTTGGAACTATAAAAACTCCAGTATTTGAAATTAAAGTAGACAAAAGTTTAATTTTAAAAGGAATGGATTATAACTTAATTAAACAAGAAAAAGAAGCCATTGGTGGAGAAAACATTAAAGGAGCCTTTTTAAAAGTAGGTTCGCTTGGTGAAGTTAGTGAAGATGGTAACTGGCCTCCATTTTATGATAAAGGAGATAAAAAAGATACAGACGAATAATATAGATTATCTAAATCTATTAGATAACCAATTATCCATCCAACTTAGTTTGGATGGATTTTCTTTTTGTGTTTACAATAAAATACAAAAAAAAGTAGGTGTTTTTGAAGTTTATGAATTTACCGATAAAAATATTTCTCCTAAAAAACACTTAGAATTAATTAAAAAAATATATGCTAACCATAAAATTCTTTCTTTAAAATATAAATCGGTTAGTGTTACACATTTCAATAATTTAGTTTCTCAGGTTCCTGAACCATTTTTTGATAAAAAAAACCTAGCTAGTTATCTACAGTATTCCGTTAAGTTATTAGAAGATGATTTTATAGCTTTTGACTCTATTGAAAATACAGAAATAATAAATGTTTATGTTCCGTTTGTAAATATTAATAATTTTTTGTTGGATGTTTATGGCGCTTTCACCTATAAACATGCTTCTACTATTTTAATTGAAAAACTTATACAACAATTTAAAAATGCAGATAAAGAAATTTGCTTTATAAATGTAACTAAAAATCAGTTTGAAATTATGATAGTTCATAACAACAAATTGATTCTATATAATTGTTTTAATTTTACAACTAAGGAAGATTTCATTTATTATATTTTATTTACTATGGAACAATTAAAACTTAATCCAGAAGAAATTCAAACTATTTTATTAGGAGATATTGAACAGAAATTTGAATTATATCGTGTTCTTTATCAATATGTTAGAAATATATCTTTTTATAACCCAACGTTTTTTCCTGAAATTTTAAAAGATTTATCAAAACATTCTTTTTTCACTTTATTAAATCAATTTTAAAAAATGAAAATTATTTCCGGAAAATATAAAGGTAAACACATACAAGCACCAAAAAATTTACCAGTTAGGCCAACTACAGGTATGGCCAAAGAAGCACTATTTAACATTCTTAATAACCTTTTTTATTTTAGTGAAATTAGTGTTTTAGACTTATTTGCAGGAACAGGAAATATTAGTTTAGAATTTGCATCAAGAGGAACAAATAATATAACTTCAGTTGACTCTTTTTATGGTTGTGTAAAATTCATAAATAAAATAGCAAATGATTTAGATGAAAATATTAATGGTATAAAAAGTGATGTTTTTAAATTTTTAGGACGTGCAGCTACATCTTATGATGTAATTTTTGCTGATCCGCCCTATAATTTTGAACTTACTTCATTTGAAAAAATTGTGGATTTAGTTTTTGAAAATAATTGCCTTAATAAAGACGGACTTTTAATTGTAGAACATTCAAAACATACAGATTTATCTCAGCATACTAAATTTAGTTATAGTAAAAAATATGGAGGAAATATGTTCAGTTTTTTCGAAAACTAAAATAACGACTCTATTATTTTCTTTTCAGAAATACCTTCGGCTTCTGCCTTATAATTTTTAACAATTCTATGCTTTAAAATAGCATAGGCAACTGCCTGAACATCTTCTATATCTGGTGAATATTTGCCATTAACTGCTGCATTTGCTTTTGCACCTAAAATTAAATTTTGCGAAGCTCTAGGTCCAGCTCCCCAATCAATATAATTTTTAACCAAATCAGAAGCATTTTCAGAATTTGGACGAGTTTTTGAAACTAGTTTAACTGCATATTCTATAACATTATCTGCAATTGGAATTCTCCGTATTAAATGCTGAAAACTTACAATATCCTCTCCAGTTAGTTGAGGTTTCAAAACAACTTTAGCATCACTTGTAGTGGCTTTTACAATGCCAATTTCTTCATTAAAAGATGGATAATCTAAATTTATAGAAAACATAAATCTATCTAATTGAGCTTCAGGCAACGGGTATGTTCCTTCTTGCTCAATAGGGTTTTGAGTTGCTAATACAAAAAATGGTTTTGCTAATATGTGATGATGGCCTGATACAGTAACGGTTTTTTCTTGCATTGCTTCCAATAATGCTGCCTGCGTTTTTGGCGGAGTTCTATTTATTTCATCTGCTAAAATGATATTACTAAATATTGGTCCTTTTATAAATTTAAACTGATTATTTTCATCTAAAATCTCGCTTCCTAATATATCTGAAGGCATTAAATCTGGAGTAAATTGAATACGTTTAAAATTTAAACCCAAACAGTTTGATATGGTTTGAACCATTAAGGTTTTTGCCAGCCCTGGAACTCCAATTAATAAAGAATGACCTCCGCTCAAAATAGATAATATAATTAATTCTACAGCTTTATTTTGACCAATTATAATTTTGCCAATTTCTTGCTTCAGTAAATTATATTTATCTACTAGTTTTGATAATTCTTCTACATCGGACATGTTTAATCTTTTTTCCAGTTATTTTTAAAGTTGCATTTTTTAAAATCTTTATTAATTTTTATGTAGGTATCTACAATTTTCTCTTTTGCCCATTTATCAATAGTTTCTTCTTTCTTTTTTTCAAGAGTTAATTGTTGAATTTTTTCATAATCGTTTTTAAAATCTGCAGTATGTGCATCATTTTTACTTTTAACTAATAAAATTTTAAACATTTTTGCTCCTCCCCTAACTTCATCATAAAACGGCTCTGTAATTTCGCCTTGTTTTAAACTACTAATTCTTCCATATAATGTTGGATCCATTCTAGTTAAACTAAAATGAGTATCATTAGTTTGTGGATTTAAAATTAATCCTTTATTGTTTTTGGTTTCCTTATCCTCAGAGTATTTTGAAACCGCTTCTTCAAAGGTTATTTTTTTATCTAAAATTTGTTGACGAATATTTGCTAATTCATTTTTTGCAGTTTCCAATTCTTCATTACTTATTTTTGGTTGCATTAATATATGACGAACATCTCGTTCTTGTCCTTTAATTTTTTCCACTTTTAAAATATGCCAGCCAAAACCAGATTTAAATGGTTCTGAAACTTCTCCTTCATCTAAACTAAAAGCAACTTCCTTAAACTCTTTAATAAAATTACTTTGTCGTGTTATGGTATATAACCCTCCAGATCCAGGTCCATTACCAGAAACTGCTGGATCATCTGAATTTATAATTGCTTTTAAACGAAAACTAAAACCGTTTTCAACATCTTTTCTAATTTCATTTAGTTTATTTACAACACGTTTTTCTTCTGCATCACTTGGTTTTACTGTTTTTACAATTTGAGCCAATTCAATTTCAGCTCCAAATTCCGGTAAATTTTTACCATCTTTTAAATTATTGTAATACGTTCTAACTTCTTCTGGAGTAACATCAATTTTCTCAGTTATACTTGCTCTTTCTTTACGAATTAGCATTTGCTCTTTTTGAATTTTATATAATTCGCCTCTTAAATCGGCTTCATTATTAAAACCGTACATTTCTAAAACTTTATCCATAGAGCCTAATTGTTGAGTAAAGTAACCAATGGTTCTTTCAACTTCAGAATTTACTTCTGTATCCATAACCACCATGCTATCTACAACTGCGTGATGCGCTAATAGTTTTTGCATCATAATTTCTTCTAAAATTTCGCAATCTGAAATGTCAATTTTTCCTTCGGAGCGTTGTTTTAATTCCTTTTTAAACTTATCAATATCGGAATCTAGTACAATGTTTTTTCCAACTACTACTGCTACTCCATCTACTTTTATTTTTTTGGAATTATTAGCTAATTTTTCTTGAGCATTAACTCCTAAATAACATAATAATAAGCCAATTAATATAAACTTTTTCTTCATTTTAATATATTTCAAATTGTTGTTTTTTTCTTGCATCGTTTACTAAGGTTTCTTCAATATTTTTTAAAAGTTTTAGTTTTCGTTGTTGTAAAATAATTTGCACTATTGTTGGCTTAATATAGCTTTTTGGAGCTACGTTACCAATAACTAAAACATTGGATATTTTCAGCAAATATAAACTTAATGAGTCTTCTTTTTGAATAAAATAATCTTTTTTTAACAATTGCTTTTTATCCACATTTTTAAAGACAGGAACTTTAGAAATCAAATCGGAATATTTAACCCAAATGCTATCATTTAAATTCATAGATTTCAACTCTAATTC
>DGOU01000046.1:11412-16451 GCA_002390165.1 Lutibacter sp. UBA4458 | reverse complement strand
AAAACTGGCACTTCTCAAAACCCACATGGTCAAGATCATTCCATTTTTATAGCCTTTGCACCAAAGGATAATCCAAAAATTGCAATTGCCGTTTTTGTTGAAAATGGTTATTGGGGATCACGTTGGGCAGGTCCAATGGCAACCTTAATGATTGAAAAATATTTAAAAGGAAAAACCATTCGTCCGTATTTAGAAAATAGAATGCTAACTGGTAGCTTACAAAATGAGTATGACAAGCAACTAATTGAAGAAGAAAATGAGAAGTAGAACTAACAACATTTTTTATGGAATTGATTGGCTATTAATACTTATGTATTTGACTCTCATTTTTTTAGGATGGTTAAATATTTACGCTGCCTCAGTTTCCGATAATCATTTTGGTTTAATTAATTTCTCTTCAGAATATGGCAAACAATTAATTTGGATAGGATTAAGTTTTCCAATAATCATTTTGATTCTAATTTTTGATGCAAAATTTTATACAAAATATGCTTCTTTAATTTATTTAGGAAGCTTAATATTACTAATAGGTTTATTTGTGTTAGGGAAAAATATAAATGGAGCTACATCCTGGTATAGTATTGGTGGGGTTAGCATTCAACCCTCAGAGTTTGCAAAAGCAGCCACTGCATTAGCAATTGCCAAGTTAGTAAGTGACAAACAGTTTAATTTAAAAAAATTAAATATTCAGTTTCAGGCTTTTTTAATTTTATTTTTACCCGCTATTTTAATTACCCTACAGCCAGATCCAGGATCTGCCTTAGTGTATTCTGCATTTATATTTGTGTTGTATAGAGAAGGCCTGCCTCTCTATTATGTTATGTTGGGTTTTATTGCAGCAACCCTATTTGTGGTTACCCTTTATTTTGGTTATCAATTAACATTCTTAGCCTCTGCTATTCTATTTTCTGTTATACTATTATATTTCTTTTTTTATAGAGCTAAAGCCTTAAAAAAAGGCTGGATTCGTATAGTAGGTATTTACTTAATTGCAGTTTTTTATGTTTTTAGTGTCGATTTTGTTTTTAACCATGTATTTGAACAAAGGCATAGAGATAGGTTTAATATTCTTCTTGGAAAAACAACAGATATAAAAAGTATTGGGTACAATACCAACCAATCAGTAACTACAATTGCTTCTGGCGGATTTTTAGGCAAAGGTTTTTTACAAGGCGAACGAACCCAAGGAAATTTTGTGCCAGCACAACAAACCGATTATATATTTAGTACAGTTGGTGAAGAATGGGGTTTTATAGGAAGCGCTGGCGTAATTCTATTATTTGTAGTTTTCTGTTTGCGTATTATTCATATTGCCGAACGTCAAAAAACTAAGTTTAGTAGAATTTATGGTTATAGCATAGCCTCAATATTTTTTCTGCATTTCACTATAAATATTGGTATGGTTACTGGTTTATTACCCACTATTGGAATTCCGCTACCTTTTTTTAGTTATGGTGGTTCTGCACTTTGGGGATTTACCGTATTACTGTTTATTTTTATAAGATTAGATGCTAACAGAACTAACGAATGGTAAATTTTCAAACAAAAAAAGCATCCCTAATTTAGGATGCTAATTAATTTTATAAAGTAAAGAAGCTTTTATAAAGCTGCTACAAATTTTGCTAATTTCGATTTAACATTACTCGCTTTGTTTTTATGAATAACATTATTTTTAGCTAATTTATCAAGCATTGCTACTACCTTTGGATATAATTCCTCAGCCTCTTTCTTTTCAGTTAAAGAACGTAAATTTCTAACTGCATTACGCGTAGTTTTATGTTGATACTTATTTCTAAGTTGCTTAACTTTATTACTTCTAATTCTTTTTAATGCTGACTTATGATTTGCCATCTTTATTTTTTATAAATTTTGTAGTCCGTAGGGGAATCGAACCCCTGTTACCAGGATGAAAACCTGGCGTCCTAACCCCTAGACGAACGGACCATTATTAACTATCACTTTTATTTCGTTATAGCGGATGCAAAAATACAACTATTTTTTATTCTGCAAAACTTTTTAAAATAAATTTAATAAGCTTTTGCAAATAAAACTCTTTGTGTTGATTTTGCCCCTGTAAAAACACATTTCCCTTCTTCTATTTTATTATTTAAAGGAACGCATCTTATAGTTGCTTTGGTTAACTCTTTTATTTTTTCTTCAGTTGCAATTGTTCCATCCCAATGTGCTGATACAAAGCCTCCTGTATTTTCCAAAACATCTTTAAATTCTTCAAAAGTATTAACTTCTGTAATATGATTTTCTCTATACTTTAATGCTTTATCAAATAAATTTTGTTGAATTTCTTCTAATGTATCTTCTAAATAATTTTCAATTTTTTCTTGTGAAACTATATTTTTTTCCAAATTATCTCTTCTGGCAACTTCAACAGTTCCATTTTCTAAATCTCTTGGCCCCATTGCTATTCGTAAAGGAACTCCTTTTAGCTCGTACTCAGCAAATTTCCAGCCTGGCTTAAAGGCTGTTCTATCATCAAATTTAACGGAGATTCTTTTTTTACGTAATTTTTTAACTATTTCTTCTGCTTTTTCAGAAATTTGCTCCAATTGTTCTTCTGTTCTATGAATTGGAACTATAACCACTTGTATTGGCGCCAAATTTGGCGGTAACACTAATCCTAAATCATCAGAATGAGTCATTACCAAAGCCCCCATTAATCTAGTCGAAACCCCCCAAGAAGTCGCCCAAACATATTCCTGTTTTCCTTCTTTTGAGGTGAATTTAACATCAAAAGCTTTGGCAAAATTTTGACCTAAAAAATGTGAAGTCCCAGCTTGTAATGCTTTTCCATCTTGCATTAAACCTTCAATACAATACGTTTCAACTGCTCCAGCAAATCGTTCGCTTTCTGTTTTTAAACCTTTAATTACCGGCATTGCCATATAATTTTCAGCAAATTCAGCATATACATCTAAAATTGTTTCTGATTCCTTTATTGCTTCACTCTTGGTTGCATGGGCTGTATGACCTTCTTGCCATAAAAATTCAGCAGTACGCAAAAATAATCTTGTTCTCATCTCCCATCTAACCACATTTGCCCATTGATTAATTAATAATGGTAAATCTCTATACGATTCTATCCATTTTCTATAGGTATCCCAAATTATGGTTTCAGAAGTTGGCCTAACAATAAGTTCTTCCTCTAATTTAGCATCAGGATCTACAACAATACCACTGCCATCTTCCGCGTTTTTTAGGCGATAATGAGTTACTACAGCACATTCTTTTGCAAATCCTTCTACATGAGCTGCTTCTTTGCTTAAATAGGATTTTGGAATAAATAATGGGAAATAGGCATTTTCATGACCTGTTTCTTTAAACATTCTATCCAATTCAGCTTGCATTTTTTCCCAAATTGCATAACCATATGGTTTTATTACCATACAGCCTCTTACTCCAGAATTTTCGGCTAAACCTGCTTTTACTACAAGCTCGTTATACCATTTGGAATAGTCTATTTCTCTAGTTGTTAATTTCTTACTCATAATCAAAGTTTGGCATAAATATTGCAACTTTTTTATCAAAAAGTACTAATTTCGACAAAACTAATTCTTTTTTGATTGTTCAACAATAAAAAACTAAACAGATTATGAAAGTTTTAAAATATTTTAACAGAAAACTCGCTAATATTAGCTTTATAGCTATTTTAGTTTTGAGTTTGTTATCATGTGGCACTTATCAAAGTGTTTATAATACAGATGATGATGGTATTTACAATTCTGACGATCAACAAGAAGTAGTTGTTGAAAATAATAATTCTAATTTTGATGAAAATTACTTTTCTCGTCAACTAGAAGATATGCAAGATATTGACGAAAATGATTCTTTTACCAATATTGATGATTATTTTTATGATGATAACGCCAACAACGGAGATGAAGATACTATAGAAAATACAGACAATACACCTTGGGAGTATTCAAAAAATGTAACCATAACTATTGATAATGGTTATTCTGGATATAATAACTCTTGGTATAATCCTTTTTATTATAACTACTACAATTACTATCCATACTATTATAACTATTACCCTTATTATTATAACCCTAGATATTATGGTAATCCATATTATTACAGCTATAATCCTTTTTATTACGAGTATTATGGAAATTACTATTCTCCATACTACAATTATTACTCTCCATATTACAACAATTACAGATACAATAGATATTATAGAACCTACGATCGTTACGGAAAACGGACTGCCTACAATACACATAGACGAAGTTTATCTAGAAATTCTGCAATTAACAATAACTTAACCAATAGATATTCTACTAATAAACGAAGGGCTACCACTTCAACTAGAAGAAACAATACAACTAGTACAAATAGAAATACAAGAAATAATACGTATAGAGAATCGAACCGTTCTAACAACAATAGGCAAATTAATCGTCAACCTTCTAGAAATTATAATAGCACAAGACAAAGTCAAAGCTCAAACAGAAGCCCAAGCAGATCTACTACAACTAGGACTAGAAGAAATATGGCTTATAATTATTATCCATCTAATGAACGCAATAATTCAAAAAGTTATGTTAGAAGAGGAAATAATACTAGAAATATTAAAGCAAACATAAAAAGAGCTGTAAGAAAAAAATCTTCTTCTTATCAACAACCTAAAAGGACAAAAAGTAGTTCAAACTATACTAATACACGCAAAAGATCTAATTCAAATAAAACATCTTACAAAAGAACAACAAGAAATTATTCAAATAATAATTCTGGAAGAAGCTATTCTAGATCTTCATCTCCTGCAAGATCTTCTAGTAATAACTCTTCTTCAAGAAGAAGTTCTAGAAGAAATTAAAAAAGCATCATCATGAAAAAACTATTTTTTATTGCAATGTTCAGCATTGCCTACATAAGCTCGGCACAAACTTTAAGTTATAACGATATTGGAGTATTATTTTCGCAAGAAAACACTAATGGAACAGCCAGATTTAACGCAATGAGCGGAGCTTTTGGAGCTTTAGGCGGAGATATTTCTGCAATGGATATTAATCCTGCAG
>DGOU01000046.1:11159-11349 GCA_002390165.1 Lutibacter sp. UBA4458 | reverse complement strand
AATTTATCACAAGCCGGTGGGGTTTTTGTTTTTAAAAATTACAGCAGAAATAATGATTGGGGAAATATTGCTATTGGTTTTAATTATAGTATTATGAACGATTTTGAAAATTTTTGGACCTCTGGAGGTAATAGTGGTTACGCCCCAATAACAGATTTATACGATTATGACCCAGTTGTTTACGTAAATT
>DGOU01000046.1:7414-11036 GCA_002390165.1 Lutibacter sp. UBA4458 | reverse complement strand
GATGCTTTTTCCTTTAATGTTGGTTTAATTTCTAAACCAAATGAAAATGTAAGGTTAGGTTTAGCATATCAATCTCCTATTTGGTATACTTTATCGGAAGATTTTATAGAATATGATGTAAGCATTTATGAAAATGATATTAATACAACTAATGATTATTCAGGCGATAATGCTTTTGATTACAAATTAAAAACACCTAGTAAACTAACAGGAAGTTTTGCCTATATTTTTGAAAAACAAGGCTTAATAAGTGTTGATTATACTTATAAAGATTATAGCAATATAACACTTACCAATGCCAATTTTTCTGATGAAAATCAAGCTTTTAACACCGATTTAGAAAGCGTTGGAGAATTAAAAATAGGAACAGAATGGCGTTTTGAAAACTTATCGGTAAGAGGCGGATATCATAAAGCTAAGAGTCCTTATAAAAACGCCTTAAATTCTGAAGATATAGAAGGTTTTTCACTTGGAGCCGGATTCAAATTTAAAGGAGGGAACTTTGATTTATCTTATCAAAAATCAAGTTATACAACACCTTACAATTTTTATCCTCAACCAGAAAACTCACAAATTGAACCTGTTAATTTAAATATAGATAATTCTAAGTTTACGGCAACATTGGTTTTAAACATCTAAAAACCTGAATTTGATATAAAAAAGGCTTATAAAACTACTTGTTTTATAAGCCTTTTTTATTTTTAAACACAAAGGATAAATTTGTTTTAGTACTTTTGCACAAAATAATTAAAAATGAGTCAAATATCTCTAAATATAGAACCTACCAATACGCCTACTATATTAAAATTTACTGCTAATAAAATTTTAACAAGTGGAAGTTATCAATTTAATAACATTGATGATGCAAAAAACTCTCCATTAGCACAACAATTATTTCATTTACCATTTGTTAAACGAGTATATATTTCAGCGAATTTTATTGCCTTAGAACGTTTTTCTATTGTAGAGTGGCAAGATGTTCAAAACGAGGTAAAAGAACAATTGGTTAATTATTTAAACTCTGGTGATGTCTTAATTTTAGAAGAAAAGAAACAAAATCAAATACCATTAGA
Organism: Lutibacter sp. UBA4458; assembly: GCA_002390165.1. Taxonomy (GTDB): domain Bacteria; phylum Bacteroidota; class Bacteroidia; order Flavobacteriales; family Flavobacteriaceae; genus Lutibacter. The sequence goes on along the minus strand of DGOU01000046.1, from coordinate 9,963 downwards.
AGTATATGCGGAAATAACTCCAAACCCGTCTGTTCTAAAATTTGTAACCAACAAAAAATTAGTAGCTACTAACTTTGAATTTAAAACTATAGATGAAGCAAAAGCATCTCCATTAGCTATGGAACTATTTAATTTTCCTTTTACCAAAGAAGTGTTTTTATCCGAAAATTATATTGCTATTACTAAAATTGATGCTATTGAATGGGATGACATTACCATAGAATTACGTTCCTTTATAAAACAGTTTGTTGACGAAGGAAAAATAATTATTAACCAAGTTCCTGCTCATAGAGAAAAGCAAGCAATTACCGAAATTCCTGTGGAAGAATTGGATGATGTTTCTAAACAAATTGTTTCTATTTTAAACGAACATATTAAACCTGCAGTTGCCGCTGATGGTGGAAATATAAAATTTGAATCTTATATAGAAGAAACCAAAACTGTAAATGTAATTTTACAAGGTGCTTGTAGTGGTTGCCCATCTTCAACTATCACTTTAAAAAATGGAATTGAAGCCATGTTAAAACAATTAATTCCTGGCAAAATAGAGGAAGTAGTTGCGTTAAATTTCTAATTATTTATGACTGAAAAAGTAAAACCTTATAAAAATTCCTCCTTAGGAAAAAAGGATCAAGTAACTAAAATGTTTGATACCATTTCAAAAGAATATGATGGCTTAAATCGTGTAATATCTTTTGGAATTGATATAAAATGGCGGAAAAAGGTTGTTGAAATTGTAAAAAAAACAAATCCAACTACCATTTTAGATATTGCTACAGGTACTGGCGATTTAGCAATTAATTTAACGCAAACAAGTGCAACTTCTGTTATTGGTTTAGATATTTCAGAAGGCATGCTTAATGTTGGAAGAAAAAAAATTGAGAAACTTAATTTAGGTAATACCGTAAAAATGGTGCTTGGTGATTCTGAAAACATGCCATTTGATAACGATTCTTTTGATGCAATAACTGTTGCTTTTGGAGTTCGGAATTTTGAAGATTTAGAGAAAGGATTATCTGAAATTTACAGAGTTTTAAAACCCAACGGTACTTTTGTAGTTTTAGAAACCTCTGTACCTACTAAGTTTCCTTTTAAACAAGGTTATACATTTTACTCTACTAAAATTTTACCTTTAATTGGTAAAGTGTTTTCAAAAGATAAAGTTGCCTACAAATATTTATCCGATTCCGCAGCAAAATTTCCATTTGGTAAGGTTTTTAACAATATTTTAGCCAAAACTGGGTTTATAGCTATTGAAGATAAACCACAAACTTTTGGAGTTGCATCCATTTATGTTGCAAAAAAATAACTTATGAGAAAAATTTTAGTAGTAATTATATTATTATGCTCATTTATTCCATCGGTAAACGCTCAAAAAAGAGATATTGTTATCTATAAACAAAACTGGGATAAGCAAAAAATATTTTTCGGTTACTATTTAGGCATTAATAAAAAGGATTTTAAAATAACTTATAAAACAGCAAATTCCTATATTAATGTAACTCCTTCAACTGGTTTTAATGTTGGACTTATAGGAGATTTTCGCTTACATAAAAACTTGAGTTTACGTCTAGAGCCAGGTTTGTCTAGCAACACAAAACAACTTGCTTTTACAAGTATTGCTGGAGGCCCAAAAGACAGTATTAGAGATGTTAGCGCAACTTATTTACGAATTCCATTATTGTTAAAAATTAATGCTAACAGACTTAATAATTTTAGACCTTATTTAATTGGTGGGTTATCTTATGATTTTAATTTTTCTAGTAATCAAGATAATCCGGATGACAATTCTAGTGGTGAGTTTAGAATGAAAAAAAATAATTTTACTTATGAGTTAGGAGTTGGAGTAGATTTTTATTTGCCATACTTTATATTTTCACCATCTATTAGAGGTGTTTTTGCAATAAATAATGAATTAGTTAGAGATAACGACGACCAAAATAGTCCTTATACTGGTCCAATAGATTATTTTGGAACTCGAGGCATTTTTATAAAGTTTGCATTTCACTAACCAATTCGCTTAAATTCATTTAATACAATTGCGGTTGCAGTTGCTACATTTAAGCTTTCTGTTTGTTGTTGTTTTCCAAACCTAGGAATAGTTATTTTATTAGTAACCAATTTCAAAATTTCACTACTAATTCCGTTAGCTTCATTACCCATAATTACAATGCCTTTTTTTGGCAATTTAGTTTTATGAATATTTTCTCCATCCATAATAGTTGCAAATTTTGGCAACTGTGTTTCTTGTAAATATTTTTCTAAATCTGTATAAACTATAGAAACTCTGGTTAAAGATCCCATACTTGCTTGCACAACTTTTGAATTAAAACAATCTACTGTATTTACCGAGCAAACTAATTGATCTACTCCAAACCAATCACACAATCTAATTATTGTTCCAAGGTTTCCTGGGTCATTTATTTCATCTAAAGCAACTATAAAACCATCATTACATAATAACTCATCTTTGGGAATTTTAAATAGAGCAACTACTTTATTTGGGTTTTTTAAATTACTTATTTTTTTAAGTTCCTTTTCTGAAATTA
>DGOU01000046.1:0-7400 GCA_002390165.1 Lutibacter sp. UBA4458 | reverse complement strand
TTCAAATTTTGAGTTTAAAAATTCTTGAACTCCTTTTAACCCTTCTACTATAAATAAATTATGTTTTATACGGTACTTTTTTTGCGAAAGACTCGTTATTAATTTTAATTGATGTTTACTTAAAGTCATAAGTTATTTAATAAAAAATAGTAATTTGTTAATCCTTTTAAATGTTTTACTTTTGAAACAAATTTAAACTCTTATTTATTGAAAAACAATTTTATAATATTATTAATTTTAGCTAGTATAATTTTTAGTTTTTCATCGTGTAATGTGGTTAAATACGTGCCAGAAAACAAACACTTACTAACAAAAAATACGATTATAGTTAACGATAAAAAAATTATAGATAACGAAATAAGTGATTATATAATTCAACGCCCAAATCAATTAGTTTTAGGATTGCCTTTACCATTACATTTTTATAATATTGGGAATAAAAATTTTGAAACTGATTTTGGAACTTGGAAAAAAAATCATCCTGGTTGGTATAAATTTACAAAAGGAGTTTTTTCTGAAAAACAAGCAAACGGAGTTCGAAATTTTAAATATAACATGAATCAATGGTGGTTAAAAAATGGAGAAGAACCAGTATTGTTAAATCCAACTAAAACAAAACAAACCATAACTAATTTAAAACAGCATTATTTTAATGAAGGATTTTTTAATGCTAAAGTAACTGCAAAAAACACCTTTTTAAAAAATAAAAAAGCTACGGTACAATATATAGTAGCAACTGGAAAACCTTATATTTTAGATAGTATAAATTCATCCATTGAATCTACCGTTTTAGATTCTATTTATAAAACTCATTTAAAGGAAACATTAATTAAAAAAGGATCCCAATTTAAATATTCAACCTTTATTAATGAGCAAAATAGAATAAGCAAATTATTTAGAAACTCTGGAATTTATCGGTTTAACAAAAATGCTGTTTTAATTGATGTAGATTCTACAAAATACAAAGCAAATATCAATTTAATAATAAACGACAGTATTGCTGATGTTCCTTTTAAAATTCAAAAAATAAAATCGGTAAATATTTATACCGATTATTCTTTTAATAATAAAGATAAGTCAATAAAGGACAGTGCAACATATAATGGGTTTCATTTTTTAGCGCAAACTAAATTAAATTACAATCCTAAAATTTTATTAAATAGCGTTTTTATTGAACCAAACACTATTTATAAAGACGAAAGTAGAGAATTAACAAGAAAACATTTACGAAACCTTAACAACTTTAAATCGGTTAACATAAAATATACTGAGTTACCTGATACAGATGATTTATTAGCTTCCATCTATTTAACACCGCTAAAAAAATATTCTTTGGGGTTTAATACAGAATTAAATCACTCTAACATAAGGCAATTAGGTGTTTCGGGAAAATTATCCTTTTCAAATAGAAACATTTTTAAAGGTGCTGAGATTTTAAAATTCTCAATTCAGGGTTCTTTTTTAGATTCCAAAGATGCTGCAAGTAATAACAGTTTATTAAATGCTTGGGAAATTGGTAGCGATGTTTCCTTAATACTACCTCGGTTTTTACTCCCGTTTAAAACCAACAAATTAGTTCCTAAAAAAATGTCTCCTAAAACAACCTTTACTGTAGGTACAAGCTTGCAAAAAAATATTGGGCTGGATAAACAAAAATTTACAGGAATTATTGATTACACTTGGAACACTTCTAAAACCATTAATCATAGTTTACAATTACTAAATGCCCAATTTATTAAAAACCTAAATATTAGTTCGTATTTCAACATTTACACTTCAGAATTTAACCAAATACAAAATATAGCAACCTCCTATTTTAATACAACAGTTACCTCAAATAATGTAATTAATTTTATAAATACTAATATTAATTCCACTTTTGAAGCTTCCAATCCAAATGAGTTTAAAATAGCACAAAACATAAAAAAACGTTACAATATAATTACGGAAGATGTTTTAGTGCCAGCAATTGCCTACACGTTTACATTTAATAATAGTAAAAACTATAAAGATACTGATTTTTCGTTTTTTAGAGCTCGTGTAGTTTCCGCCGGAAATTTAAGCTCACTACTTTCCAAAACAAGAGATAACAACAATGTAAAAACCATTTTAAAAACACCAATAGCACAATATATTAGAACCGATATTGAGTATAAAAAATTCTGGAATTTACAACAAGAAAGCGTGTTGGCATTTAGATCTTTTTTAGGAATTGCTCATCCATACGGAAATTCAACTAGTATACCTTTTAGTAGAAGTTATTTTATTGGAGGACCCAATGATTTACGAGCTTGGAAAATTTATGATTTAGGACCAGGCTCAACTAAAACTGGTTTAGAATACAATGTAGGAAGTTTAAAATTTATTAGCAGTTTAGAATATCGATTTAAAATAATAAACAGTATTAAAGGAGCATTTTTTGCAGATGCCGGTAATATTTGGGACATAACTAATTCATCCGTTACACTAGAAAACGCAAAGTTTAAAGGTATCAATTCTTTAAAAGATATTGCAATTGGTTCGGGATTTGGAATTAGGTACGATTTGAGTTTTATATTATTACGTTTAGATTTAGGTTTTAAAACATATGAACCATATTTAGCATCAGGAAACAGATGGTTTAAAAACTACAATTTCAATCATACCGTTTATAATTTTGGTATAAGCTACCCATTCTAAAATAAACTTCACTATTTCGTTTTCGCTACTTTATAGTTGCACAAATAAAATACAATCCTTAAATTAGTAACTTTGTCAGAACATAATTTATTAAAAAAATAATAACACCTAGTATATCATGAGTTATAACATTAAACCAGGAGTAGCTACCGGAAACGCCGTTCAAGAGATTTTTAAATTAGCTAAATTAAAAGGTTTTGCAATACCAGCCGTTAACGTTTCTGGATCCAATACCATAAATGGAGTATTAGAAACTGCTAAAGAATTAAATGCACCAGTAATTATTCAATTTTCTAATGGAGGAGCTCAGTTTAATGCTGGAAAAGGACTCTCTAATGAAAACCAAAAAGCAGCTATTGCAGGTGCACATGCAGGAGCAAAACATGTACATTTATTAGCAAAAGAATATGGAGTTCCAGTTATTTTACATACTGACCATTGTGCGAAAAAATTATTACCTTGGATTGATGGTTTACTAGATGCAGGTGAACAATATTATAAAGAAAATGGAGTGCCTTTATTTAGCTCTCATATGATTGATTTATCAGAAGAGCCAATTAAAGAAAACATTGAACTTTGTAAAAAGTACCTTGCTCGTATGGATAAAATGGGAATGACTCTTGAAATTGAATTAGGAATTACTGGTGGTGAAGAAGATGGTGTGGACAATTCGGATGTAGATGCTTCAAAATTATATACACAACCAGAAGAAGTTGCCTATGCTTATGAAGAACTTAAAAAAGTCAGCAATCATTTTACTATTGCCGCTTCATTTGGAAACGTACATGGCGTATACAAACCTGGTAATGTAAAATTAACTCCTAAAATTTTAGACAATTCTCAAAAATATATTGAAAAAAATTATCAAACAGAAAAAAATCCGGTAGACTTTGTATTTCACGGAGGATCTGGTTCATCTTTAGAAGAAATTAGAGAAGCTATTGGTTATGGTGTGGTAAAAATGAATATTGATACAGATTTACAATTTGCTCTAATGGAAGGAATTCGTAATTATATGAACGGTAAACTTGAATATTTAAAAACACAAGTTGGTAATCCTGATGGAGCTGATTTACCTAACAAAAAATATTATGACCCAAGAAAATGGTTAAGAGAAGGTGAACTTACCTTTAAAACAAGATTAAAAAAGGCTTTTACAGATTTAAACAATGTAAACACCTTATAATCAATAATTTTAATATTTTAAATTTTAAAGAGGACATGTTTTTATATGTTCTCTTTATTTTTTTTAGTAATTTGCACCCCTGTTTTAACTAAAACATAAAAATTATGGCAGCTTGGTTTAAAAGAAAGGATAAAGGAATCCAAACCCCAACAGAAGATAAAAAAGATGTTCCAAAAGGTCTTTGGTACAAAACTCCAAGTGGTAAAATTATTGACACGGACGAGTTAAAAAAAAATTACTACGTAAGCCCTGAAGACGGCTACCATGTTAGAATTGGAAGCGGTGAATATTTTGAAATTTTGTTTGATGATAATAAATACAAAGAATTAAATAAAAATATTGTTTCAAAAGACCCTTTAAAATTTTCAGATTCAAAAAAATATACCGATCGTTTAGAAGATGCTTATAAAAAAACTAAACTAAAAGATGCTGTTCGCACAGCTGTAGGAAAATCATTTGGTAAAGATTTAGTTATTGCTGCAATGGATTTTAGTTTTATTGGCGGATCTATGGGAAGTGTTGTTGGAGAAAAAATAGCGAGAGCAATTGATTATTCAATTAAAAATAAAATTCCTTTTTTATTAATTTCTAAATCTGGTGGTGCCAGAATGATGGAAGCAGCAATATCTCTTATGCAAATGGTAAAAACATCTGCCAAATTAGCTCAGTTATCTGACGCTACTATTCCATATATTTCATTATGTACTGATCCTACAACTGGTGGCACAACTGCTTCTTATGCTATGCTAGGCGATATTAATATTGCTGAACCTAATGCTTTAGTTGCATTTGCCGGACCAAGAGTTGTAAAAGATACTACTGGAAAAGATTTACCTAAAGGATTTCAGCGTTCTGAATTTGTATTGGAGCATGGTTTTTTAGATAAAATTATTGAACGAAAAAATTTAAAAAAAGAAATCAATTTATATATAGATTTGGTTCAAAACTTACCAGTTAGAAAATAAAAAAAGCGAGCAAATGCTCGCTTTTTTTTTATATCAACCCCTTAACTTTTTTAAAACAATCTACCTTTTAAAGTAATTTCACGTGATTCTCCGTTTTCATTTGTAAAAGTAGCTACATTATCACAACTTCCATCGCCAAAATCTAAAATTCCTGTTCTATCATTTTTTTGAAGTTCAACAGCACCACTTACAATAAATCTACAAGCCATTTCTCTACGTAAAGGAGTGGTTATGTTTGCAGCAACTACTGTCCCATTTTTAAATGTTGCAGTCCAATTTCCTGTAATTAAAAATACATTATCTCCAAAAGTTCGAGTATCATATCCTTCTATCCATTCTCGTATTTTAGTTCCTTTTCTTGAAGCAAATACACCATCTGGCCAAGTAACTTTCATATCTATTGTTAATGTAGATTCAGGATTACCATTGTTATTTGCTCTTGTTCTTACCAAAGAATTTTCTCCTTCTACACTTATATCATTAAAGAAGAAATTTTCAAAAGTATAGGTGACCATAAAAGATGCTACATCAGTATCCACTACATAGCTCATAATAATTTTACCACTTAAAATATTACCATTAGGTAATTCACATCCTTCTCCAAAATCTAAAGTTACTGTTTTAGTTGTTCCACTAATTACTATAGTTTTAGTAACACAAGGCAAAATATCCGAAGTTTTCGCCTCAGATTCAGATTTAGACGACATTCCCTCATTCTCCATTAAATAATCATCCACAACATTACTGATATCATCCGATAAATCATCTGATTCAACCACTGCAATAGCATCTGCATCTGATATTGGTTCAGTTAATTCAACATCATTATTTTTTTCGCAACTAATAAAGAATAGACTACCAATTGTTACAAACATAAAAAGTTTAAATCTCAAAGTTTTCATAAGGTTTTGTTTTTAATAAATTGTTATAAAATTTGTTTTATGATACTAAGACCTTCAAAATTTAAAAAGGTTTAAAATATTCAATAAAAAAGTATTTATTTGTAGCCAAGTGTAAATCAAAATAATAATAGTATATTTGCCGACTGTAACCATTTAAGGTTATTAACGCATAAAAATTATTAATAAAATTAATGTTAGCATGTACTTAACAAAAGAAAAAAAAGCAGAAATTTTTGCAAAACATGGCGAATCTGCAACAAACACTGGTTCATCTGAAGGTCAAATTGCATTATTTACTTTCCGTATTAACCATTTAACAGAACATTTAAAAAACAATCGAAAAGATTTTAACACAGAAAGATCGTTAGTTAAATTAGTAGGTAAAAGACGAAATTTACTGGATTACTTAATTAAAAATGATATTGTAAGATATCGAGCTATAATAAAGGAATTAGGTTTAAGAAAATAATTTCATTTCAAAGAGGCTTTTTGCCTCTTTTTTATTTAATTTTATTAAATTAAAAGAAAGCAACAATTAAACTTTTCATTGGTAAAACACAACACAACAACTAAAACCAATTGTTTAATTTTAAAAAAACATTTATTTATGATACCAAAGGTATTTAAAGAAATTATTGACTTAGGAGATGGAAGAACTATCTCTATAGAAACTGGACAACTAGCCAAACAAGCAGATGGTTCTGTTGTTGTAAGAATGGGTAATGCCGTACTATTAGCAACTGTAGTTTCGGCTAAAGAAGCCAAAGAAGGCTTAGACTTTTTACCATTAACACTAGACTATCGCGAAAAATATGCAGCTTCCGGTAAATATCCTGGTGGATTCTTTAAAAGAGAAGCAAGACCAAGTAGTGAAGAAATTTTAGTAATGCGTTTAGTTGACCGTGTACTACGTCCACTTTTTCCAAAAGATTACCATGCTGAAACACAAGTAATGATTCAGTTAATGTCTCATGACGCTGAAGTTATTCCAGATGCATTAGCTGGATTAGCAGCTTCTGCAGCAATTGCAATTACAGACATTCCTTTTGAATATCCTATTTCTGAAGTTCGTGTTGCTAGAGTTGAAGGCGAATTTATAATTAACCCAACCTATGCACAATTAGAAAATGCCGATATAGATATGATGGTTGGCGCTTCTTACGAATCTGTGATGATGGTTGAAGGAGAAATGGAAGAAATTTCTGAAAAAGAAATGGCAGACGCTATTAAATTTGCTCACGAAGCAATTAAAATTCAGTGTGTTGCTCAAGAAAATCTTGTAAAACAATTAGGTAAAAAAGAAACAAGAGATTATCCAAAAGCCGATGTTGATAACGATTTAGAAAAAAAGGTAAATGATTTTACCTATGATAAAATATATGCTATTGCTTTAGCTGGTTCTTCTAAACAAGAACGTTCACAAAAATTTGCAGAAGTAAAAGAAGCTTTAAAAGCTGAATTTTCTGAAGAAGAATTAGATGAAAAAGGAAAATTAGTTTCAGAGTACTTTAATAAATCAGAAAAAAATGCAATTAGAGATCTTACTTTAAACGAAGGTTTACGATTAGATGGTAGAAAAACAAATCAAATTAGGCCTATTTGGAGTCAAGTTAATTATTTGCCTTCTCCTCACGGTTCTGCAGTATTTACACGTGGTGAAACACAAGC
>DGOU01000062.1 GCA_002390165.1 Lutibacter sp. UBA4458 | reverse complement strand
GCTATGGATTGGCAAGACTTTGAACACTTAATTCGTGAATTGTTTGAAAAAGAATTCAATACCACTGGTGGAGAAGTGAAAATCACAAGAGCGAGTAGGGATGGGGGAGTAGACGCAATTGCTTTTGATCCAGATCCGATTAGAGGCGGCAAAATTGTTATTCAAGCAAAGAGATATACAAATGTTGTGGGTGTATCCTCGGTTCGAGATTTATATGGAACTGTGTTAAATGAAGGTGCCACTAAAGGGATTTTAGTTTCTACAGCAGATTATGGACCTGATGCCTATAATTTTGCTAAAGATAAACCATTAACTTTATTAAACGGTAACAATCTTCTACACTTGCTTCACAAACACGGTCATCGAGCGAAAATTGATTTGAAAGAAGCAAAGCAAATTTTAAAGGAAAAATTATAACACTAAATTATTTGGAAAATACGCCATTGAAGATCTGAAATGTTTGCTAGTTTAATCCTGAACTAATAAATTTTATGTAGAAAAGCACTAGACTATGTACACCTATCCGTTAGAGAAACGATGTATTAGGACTATTATCGAATCGTTTTTCTTAGCAAAGGAAGTATTTGAGAAGATATTGTGCCACAAGCAGTAAAGACGCAAACGAAACGCTGAAAAATCAACGGACTGGACTACACCTAATTCGGCATGACCAGAAGAGTCAGAATGAAAAAACTAGTGTTTACCTCACGTAAAGGATGCTACGTAGAGCTGCTTAAAACAAATAGTAGAGCAAAAATCGAGACGAGTATATGTATCATGTAATCAAGGTACCCTTGTAAGAGAATATCGATATTAGATACTTATGGAGATATTACAGCAGAAAAGGCAGTGTGGCTTTGACTTAGTTGGAAATAAGAAAATAATTCAAACAAAAGAAGACCTTGAATAAAGATACTAGGTCTTCTTTGTATTTAAATTGCATAGTGTTTTTAAATGGCAATATTAAAAATTATTGAATGAGCCGTAATTAAAATGATTCTTTTTTGTAAGTTATGAACATACTTTAAATCAGTATGAAAATAGGCGGTGGAAAATATAGTTTACATTATTAATTTTGAAGATGATGATCTTAGTTTTTTCATTGAGAATAAAAAAAATTATGAAAAGGGTGAGCTTCAAGAACTAATTAAAATAATTAAATTTGAATTAAGTCACCACGTAAATACTATGGATATTATTAATATTCTTTCTAAAGACCATGGGTTTAAGGTAATAGAACAAGTTTCAATATAATAATTAACCCAATTTTTTGAATCTATCAACAATATAATAAACTTCATTATCATTTATATATTGCAAATATAAATTTCTTAACATAATATCTGTGTGATTTTTTTTGGGATGCCAATAACATTTATTCTGAATATTATTTGAACAGAATACACATCTTTCTTGACCATAAATAGTTTTATCATTTATGCAGTTATCAGATAATTCTTTTATTTTTTCAAAAGTAATGTCAACAAATGCATCTATAAGCCATTTCCCTTTAATAATTGATATGTCTTTGTGAGTAATATTTCTCATCTTCGCATAACTATCTAATGTATCCTTTTTAGAAAGGACTTGTTCAATTAGTTGCGGATTTGTTTTGATTTGGCCATAACTAGCACTGTAACCTAAAATTCCATTGTAATTTTTCCTACAAGCATTTTTTAAAGACTCAACAGATAGATAGAATAAATCCTCTATTTTATTTTCAAAATGTTTATAAATATAATTAATAACTTTATCATTAATACCAAATGAACTTAATAAAAATTGTTCTAAAGCATAGCTAATATGACTTTTTGTTACATAATGAGATTCAAAAGAGTATGAATTTAATATAAAAAGGCATTTAGTTCTCTTTTTTATTTCTTTCCTAAAATAGATAGCATCTCTGTCTATTACTCCTAGTAGAAACTTTTGGTTTATTGGAGATTTTTTAATTTCCACTTGAGAATTCTCAATAAAACTTTTAACATGAAAACAACCTTCAGCGTAACCTGGAATTGTCTCGATTGCTCTTACATTAGCTTTAACTTGTGCTTTCTTTGCTAATTGTTCATATACACTAACATCATCTTTCCCTTCAACAACAATCAATGGCTTACGTTCAATTCTTGCTTTTGCAATTAGTTGACCAATTGTTTGATATTGTATTCTTTCAAGGCCTTTAGGTGAAGGAGTTAAATCTAATAGGGAATAATCTATTACTTTTTTCTTTATTTTTTGATCAAACATTATCTTATCTCCACTAAGTTGTTTGTATTAAATTCTGCTATTGAAGGACTGTGTGTTGCAACAATTATCTGAGAGTTTGGTGCGAATTTTGTTAACATAGGTAAAAGCTTGCTTTGCCATTCTAAATTTAATGAAATTTCTGGTTCATCTATCATTAATATATCTCTCGTACTGCCCTCAATGATAAAAAGTGTTAGAAGAGATAACAAATGCTTTTCCCCACTTGATAATTTTTCAATTCCGTGATGATCTTTATAAGCTTTAATTCTTGCTCCTTTTTCGTCCACTATAAGTTTTTTTCCCTTTTCAAGATAATTATTAAATTCATCTACTAATTGTGTGACCGTATTGATAACTCCTTTTCCTTTTTCGAGCTCTGTAATCATGTTGTATACCAAGTTAGAAATTAATTCTTTTCCTTTAAAAGGGTTATTTATGGAAGTTTCGTAATTTGAAAGTATATTAATAATTTTTTTACTAAATTTATTACCTTCCAATTCTGATAATAATTCTAGTAATGTATCTTGGTAGATTGATAATTTTATAAGAAAGTCTTCAGGAATACTCTCTTTCTTTTTGTTACTTTTATCTTGGTTATCTAATACTTGAGCCAATGTTTCAAAAAGGGCATTTTGAACTCTTTCAGACATATATTTTTTCTCTATTAAATATTTTTCATTCAATAGATTCTCTACATGATTCATTGACAAATGATCTAACATAAGATGATTTTCATGTAAATTAATATCTATCCTGTTTCTTTTAATTCTTTTAGACCTGTTAATAACTTGAATATTTAAATAATCAGTAATTTCCTCAATTACCCTGAAAGACTTTCCATTGTGAGGTGAGTTTTCGCTGATAGTTAAATCAAATTCTCGTAAGGTTCTATTTACGTCTATTGGAGCAATTCTATTTATATTTGAGTTATAAGTAATGCCTCTATTTACTCCAAATACTAAGGAAGAGAAACTTTCAACGAAACTATCAAGATCGTCAATATCGGTTGACCATTCATAAATATCCTTCTCTTTTACAAGTTCTGCACAAAGAAATTTTTTATAGCCTGTCAATCTCTCTACAAATATGAATAAGGCATACGGAATATTTTCATCAGCTAAAACAGCCTCATTCATTTTTAAGACTCCATGGATAACTTTTAATAGAGTGGTCTTTCCAGTACCATTGGTACCGTGAATAATACTAACATTTTCATCTGCTAAATTTAGATTTAAAGAATTTTTACCTCTAAAGTTTTTAAGCTTTATATGTAAGAGTCTATACATGAAAACATCTCCTATGGATAAATTTACTAGTATTTTTAATATTATTCTAAATGGATGATTATAGCAATTGAATTATAAAATCGGGTACCTGTGTAAAAAACAACTCGAATTATTTAATACAATTGCATGAGTAGAATTCGAAGAGTTGTAGGGAAAGAGTTTAAAATGATTTATACTGCATAAAATATCAAACTCGTAAATTGTCATAGGTGCCACCCATGACAATTCTTTCGGAAGTTTTTAATAAACAATTTTGAAGTGCATCATTTTTTGCTATTTTTCTACCGATCTAACCGGAAATTGTATCAATATTTAGCATGGGTGGCACTACTGTCCCTAAAATTTATCTCAAGTTTCCTTGATTTATGCCTTGGCACGAGTGGCTCATTTGGCTGTATTCATAGAATTTAAGTAAATAAAAATGCCTGTCATCAGCGGAAGTAATTTCAAACTTCATTCGAAAGAGCATCAAGCAGTTCCTCCTTCCACGATAATCTCTTTGTTCCACGGCAGATTCAAGATCTTCTTCTACTCTTTAACCTGTCTGTTCAGTCTAGCTTGCCAAATCTCATTCAACTACTTAATTTCTTCGCTATTAAACAGTTGATCCGATTAATCGCCTAATCCTGATTATCATGCAGAAGCGGCAATAGAGTTTCTGTAAATCGCGCGAGATGACACCTCCTAAGACTTTGCCATAGGCATAGCCGCCTTGCTGGATATTTCAAAAGGCCAACACATATTGTTTATCGATAGTGAGCCGATTTTCTTCCTTTTATATAACACCAACATTATAAATGAACAGATTAGTAAAAAAGAGAAATATTGGAAGGACATTCGGTTTCTTTGTCGAAATAAAGAAGGTGTTAATTAGATTAATGAAGGTATCGTGTGCTATCAATAGCAATAAGGGGAATGAT
>DGOU01000249.1 GCA_002390165.1 Lutibacter sp. UBA4458 | reverse complement strand
TTCATACGAGTTATTCTTTTCTTTGAAATAACGTGTACACAAATTCTCTTGGATTTCCTGAAGGTTGCGTATATGTATAATTAAAAGATTTCAACAGCTCAAATTCATTACCTAAACGTTCTTGTAACATGGCTGAATCATAGTTAAAAACATCTAACCCGCTACATTTTTTTGCTCCTTCTAAATTAAATTCAGAAAGTATAACGTAGCCTCCTTTTTTAACTGCAGATTTTACTAAATTAAAATACTGTATTTGCTGTTGCTTTTCTGTAAAAAAATGTAAAACAGCTCTGTCATTCCACAAATCAACATTTTTTAGTTTTAATAATTGTGTTGGATTTGTTAAATCATCTAACAAAAAATTTACGGATGCATGTTTTCGTATATGGATGTTTTTTTTCAATTCAGATAAAGCTACGGAAGAAATATCATTTACCATGATGTTTGTGTAACCCGCAGATAATAAATCACTTATTAAAGTTGTAGCTCCAGCTCCTGCATTAAACAATAAAGCGTCTTTTGGTAAGTTACAAGCTTCAATTAAATTAAAAGATTGCTCCGATTTTTCTTCGTACCAACCTAAATTAGTTAATGGATTTTTTTGATAAGCATTATTCCAATGGTTTTGATAATCATATTTTTCCGATTGACTTTTAGCTTTATTATCCATCCTTGTATAGTTGTAAATTGATTAGCAATGTACCGTTTTTCTTTGTCTTTTAAAAATACGAAAAAGGTTATTCTTATCCTTTAAATAAAACTCATAAAAAACATTTTAACTTTTAACTGGCTCTCCATACAAATCAAATTCGGTAGCAGAAGTTATTTTAATATTTGCAAATTTACCTACTTGAACATAATGTTTTGTAGCGTCAATTAAGACTTCATTGTCCACATCTGGAGAATCAAACTCCGTTCTGCCAACAAAATAATTGCCATCTTTTCTATCAATAATACAATTTAGAGTTTTATTTACTTTTTGGTTATTTAATTCAAAAGAAATTTGACTTTGCAATTCCATAAGTTCATTAACTCGTTGCTGCTTTACATCTTCTGGAACATTATCTTCTAAATTATAAGCATGAGTGTTTTCTTCATGAGAATAGGCAAAAGCACCTAATCGTTCAAAACGCATTTCTTGAACCCAATCTTTTAACTCTTGAAAATTTTCTTCTGTTTCGCCTGGATAACCAACAATTAATGTAGTTCTGATTGCCATATTTGGCACCGATTCTCTAAAAGCTTCAATTAACTTAGTAGTTTTTTCATGAGAAGTTCCTCTACGCATAGACTTTAATAAATCATCATTTATATGTTGTAGAGGAATATCTAAATAATTACAAACTTTTGGTTCGTTTTTTATTACTTCAAGAACATCTAATGGAAATCCGGTTGGAAAAGCATAATGCAAACGAATCCACTCAATACCATCAATATTAGCCAATTCTTTTAATAAATCTGCTAATGCTCTTTTTTTGTAAATATCTAATCCGTAATAAGTTAAATCCTGAGCAATTAAAATAAGTTCTTTTATTCCTTTTTTTGCCAATTTGGTAGCTTCAATTACTAAATTTTCAATTGGAGTGGAAACATTTTTACCTCGCATTAAAGGAATAGCACAAAAAGAACAAGGTCTATCACACCCTTCTGCAATTTTTAAATATGCATAGTGTTTTGGCGTAGTGGTCAATCGTTCTCCTACCAATTCATGCTTATAATCTGCNNACATTAGGAATTTCTTTTTGTAAATCTGGCTTATAACGCTCGCTTAAACAACCTGTTACATAAACCTTATCTACTTCTCCTTGTTCTTTTTTAGCAACATAATGTAGAATAGTGTTAATAGATTCTTCTTTAGCATCACCTATAAAACCACAAGTATTTATAACCACAATGTTACCTTCATCATTTTTATCTTCATGAACAACATTTTTATTGTTTGCTTGTAATTGCCCCATCAAAACTTCACTATCATAAACGTTTTTAGAACAACCTAAAGTAACTACGTTGATTTTATTTTCTTTTTTATTTTTTGTTCTCATGTTCCAAAATATAAAATCACACTTCGACAAGCTTAGTGTGACCAATTAGACTAAATTAATTATTGTAATTATTTAAAAAAAGAATCTACAAATTCAATTTTATTAAAAACCTGTAAATCATCAATACCTTCGCCAACACCAATATATTTAACCGGAATTTGAAATTGATCTGAAATACCAATTACAACGCCTCCTTTTGCAGTACCGTCTAATTTAGTTACTGCTAATGAAGTAACTTCTGTAGCTTTAGTGAATTGTTTAGCTTGTTCAAAGGCATTTTGACCAGTTGAGCCATCTAAAACTAATAAAACATCGTGTGGAGCATCTTCCACAACTTTTTGCATAACACGTTTTATTTTAGTTAGCTCATTCATTAAGTTAACTTTATTATGCAATCTACCAGCAGTATCAATAATTACCACATCAGCATTTTGCGCCACTGCAGATTTTAATGTATCAAACGCAACCGAAGCTGGATCACTTCCCATTTCTTGACGAACCATAGCAACACCAACCCTATCTGCCCAAACTTGTAATTGATCTATGGCAGCTGCTCTAAAAGTATCGGCTGCACCTAAAACTACTTTTTTTCCTTTTTTAGTAAATTGAGAAGCTAGTTTACCAATAGTTGTTGTTTTACCAACCCCATTTACACCAACCACCATTATTACATAAGGCTTTTTATTAGAAGGAATGGTAAAATCCGTTTCATTACCAACATTAGTTTCTGCTAATAATCCTGCAATTTCTTCTCTTAAAATACTATTTAATTCATCGGTTCCTAAATATTTATCCTTTAAAACACGTACTTCAATTCGCTCAATAATTTTAAGAGTAGTATTAACCCCTACATCTGAAGAAACTAAAATTTCTTCTAAATTATCTAGTACATCATCATCTACTTTAGCTTTTCCTGCAACAGCTTTAGATAATTTTGAAAAAAAAGAAGATTTAGTTTTTTCTAAACCTTTATCTAAGGTTTCTTTTTTTTCTTTGGAAAAAATTCTTTTAAATAAACTCATTTTTTCAATTTTTTATTAGGATAAATATAAAAAAGAAAAGCTACTTTCACTGATATTGAAAGTAGCTTTATATGATATTATGAACAAATATTATTTTTTGCTCAAAAAGTCTTTTACATTTTTAGGATCCATAATAGCTTCAACAAAAGTATAAGCTCCTGTTTTTGGAGATTTTACCATTTTAATAGCTTTAGTTAATCTTTTTGATCCTGTTTGTAACGATGCTACTGATTTCTTTGCCATGTTCCTATATTATTTAATTTCTTTATGAACAGTCATTTTTTTCAAGATAGGATTGAATTTTTTAATTTCCATTCTATCTGGAGTGTTCTTTTTATTTTTAGTTGTAATATATCTTGAAGTACCTGGCATACCGCTTGCTTTATGCTCTGTACACTCTAGAATAACTTGAATTCTATTACCTTTACTCTTTGCCATCTCTTAATATAATTATTTTTTTAAAAACCCTTTTTCTCTTGCTTCTTTAATAACAGCAGAGATTCCTTTTTTATTGATATTCTTTAATGCAGAAGTGGCTACTTTTAAAGTAATCCATTTATCTTCTTCAGGAATATAAAAACGCTTTTTAATTAAGTTAGCGTCAAATTTTCTTTTGGTTCTATTCAATGCGTGAGAAACATTGTTTCCAACCATTGCTTTTTTTCCAGTAAGTTCACAAACTCTTGACATATTTCTTTACCTTTATTAGTGTATTCTCAAACGAGATGCAAAATTATGACAATCCATCTAAATACACAAACTTATTTTAATCCTTTTTTAAAATTTCTTTTTTTAGCATTTCTAAAGCTTTATTTGTAGTTCTTTCAATCACCTTTTCTCGAGGTTTACCAAAGTAAAATTCCTTGGTTATTATGTTGTTTGGAGTAGCAACTGCAATAAAAACAGTTCCTACAGTTTTATCCGTAGTATCCGTTGTTGGCCCTGCATTGCCTGTAGTAGCAATAGCATAATCTGTTTTAAATTTATGTTGAATTGATTTTGCCATTGCCGAAGCAACCTCAGCACTAACTACAGAATGTTTTTCAATTAACCGTTTATCAATATTTAGTTCATTTATTTTTATTGCCACATTATAAGACACCATAGAACCAATAAAATAGGCTGATGAACCTGGCACTAAGGTAATTTTATGTGCAATATTACCTCCTGTACAACTTTCAGCAGTTGCAATGGTTTGTTTATTTTTAGTCAATAAATTTCCTATTTGCGCTTCAATTGTTTCAGAATCTTCAAAACCTGAAATAATTTCAGGTATTATTTTTAAAAGTTTTTTTGCTTCGTTATTTACTTTATCTTCTAATTCTTGCTTATTATTTCCTTTGGCTGATAATCGTAAACGCACTTTACCAAAAGATGGTAAATATGCTAGTTTAATAAAAGAAGGTAAATTATTTTCCCAACTTTCAATTTTTTCTGCTAAAACACTCTCCCCCATTCCGTAAGTTTGAATAGTTTTATGAAGAATAAATTTAAGCTTATAAGTTTTTTTAAGTTTCGGTAACACTTTTTTTGTCATCAATCCTCTCATTTCATAAGGAACTCCTGGCATTACAATTACTACTTTATTTTTATTCTCAAACCACATTCCTGCTGCCGTACCCAATTCATTTTTAAGAGGAATACAACTTTTGGGCATTAATGCTTGATTTTTATTTATTTCTGTAAACGGATAATTTATTTTAGCAAATAACGTTTTAATATGCTCCACAATTTCATTATTTAAAACTAAGGTATCTTCAAAATATTCAGTTAAAGTATATTTAGTAATATCGTCATTTGTTGGACCCAAGCCTCCAGTAATAATAACTATATCCGCATTATTTTGAGCTTCTTTTAATGCTTTTAATATATGCTCTTTATTATCTTGAATAGAAGTAATTTGATAAACGGTAATACCAATTTTATTAAGTTCTTTGGCTATCCATTTTGAGTTAGTGTCTAAAATTTGTCCAATTAAAATTTCATCCCCAATAGTAATTATTTCTGCTTGCATGTCTATTTTTATTTTGGCTATAAAAATACAAATTACCACGCAACCATTTATTAATTTATACATCTAATTAAAAAGAAGAAAAAGTTAATTAAAAAAATCAAAACAACTATGAACACTGTCCTCAACTATTCTGATGAAGAGCTTTTAGAAGAAATAAAAAATTGCACTTTAAATCCACAAAGTTTTACCCATAAAACTATGCTACGATTAGCATGGGTTTTAATTAAAAAATACGGAGTAGATGTTGCCATTATTAAAAACAATAATATAAAAGAAAATTATTATAAAGAGGTACTTCATAGCATAAAATTCAACAAACCATTAACAAAAGCATACGTTGAAATTTTATATTTTTTTATGCAAAAATCACGAAAATCTGATTTTGAAAAATTATTGCGTGAATTTCCTAGATTAATTTACAACTTTAAAAGTTTAGTAAAAACACATTATGGTTACGACATTTTAAAAAAGGATAGAAAAAAAGAACCAAAATTATTCGATCGCCCTATCATTTATACTTTTTAAATAGCTATTTTATTTTAATAGAAAAAAATTGCTGGTTTTCAATTCGTCCAGTTAAAATATCATTTTCTTTAACTTTCCCAACTCCAGCTGGAGTTCCAGTAAATATTACATCGCCTTTTTTTAACGTAAAATATTGAGATACATAAGCAATAAGATCATCTATTTTCCAAAGCATGGTATTGGTATTACCATTTTGTACTATTGTTTCATTTTTTTGTAAAGAAAAATTTAAATTTTCCAAATCTCCTAAATTTTCTTTTGCAACAAAATTTCCAATTACAGCACTTCCATCAAATGCCTTTGCTTTTTCCCAAGGCAATCCTTTTTCTTTACAATCTGCTTGTACATCACGTGCCGTAAAATCAATTCCCAATCCTATTTCATCGTAATATTTATGGGCGAATTTTTGGTCGATATACTTACCAACTTTATTAATTTTTATTAATATTTCAACTTCATAATGAATTTCATTAGAAAAAGGAGGAATAAAAAATGGTTGTTTTTTAGCTAAAATTGCGGAATCGGGTTTTAGAAAAATTACAGGATTTTTAGGTTTTTCATTTGCTAATTCTTCAATATGTTTAGCATAATTGCGACCAATACAAATAATTTTCATAAGATATTTATTAAATTTTTAAAGATTGAATAATTAAAATAAGTTCCTATCTGCACAGGAATGAAATTTTAAAAATTGTTAATTGTCAATTATCAATTCATTAAGGAATCCATTTTTTTTCAAAATTTGGCTTACGCTTTTCTAAAAAAGCATTTCTACCCTCTTTTGCTTCATCAGTCATATAAGCTAAACGAGTTGCTTCTCCAGCAAAAACTTGCTGACCAACCATACCATCATCTGTTAAATTCATTGCAAATTTCAGCATTTTTATAGAAGTTGGCGATTTTGCTAAAATTTCCTGAGCCCATTCAAATGCAGTTTTTTCTAATTTTTCATGGGGAATTACTGCATTTACCATGCCCATTTCATAAGCTTCTTGAGCGGAATAATTTCTTCCTAAGAAAAATATCTCACGAGCTTTTTTTTGTCCAACCATTTTAGCTAAATAAGC
>DGOU01000096.1:3469-3671 GCA_002390165.1 Lutibacter sp. UBA4458 | reverse complement strand
TTTTTTATTTAACAAAGTTTCCAAAAATTGATACGCTTTTATTAACTGGCGGAAATAGTAAAAACGGACCAGAATATCATTTAAGAAGACAACTAAAGACTCAAAATATACTATTAAACCAAATTTCATCAAACACACCAAAAATTCACAGCTTTAAAATTGGGAAAAGAAGTATTAAATCCGTTTCCTTAACAGCGCCTTC
>DGOU01000096.1:0-3387 GCA_002390165.1 Lutibacter sp. UBA4458 | reverse complement strand
GTTT
Source organism: Lutibacter sp. UBA4458 (assembly GCA_002390165.1). Classification (GTDB taxonomy): domain Bacteria; phylum Bacteroidota; class Bacteroidia; order Flavobacteriales; family Flavobacteriaceae; genus Lutibacter. The sequence continues at coordinate 3,383 of DGOU01000096.1, read as the reverse complement.
TGCAGTATGAAAAGTTTTTTTAATATTAAAAAAATTCTTAATTATTTTTTAAGTCTTTTTGGACCTTGTTTTACAATTTCATCTGGTACTTGCCCTCGAAAAAGTTTAAAATTTTCAATATATCTTGCGGCCAAAGCATCATATTTTTGCCAATACTCTTCTTTATTTCCCCAAGCATTTTCAGGTTTAAAAACTTCATCCGGAACATCAGGACATGAAAGAGGCACGTTATACCCAAAAAGTGAATCTTTTCTATAAGCAACCTTATCTAATTCTCCATCTAATGCTGCATTTAACATACGGCGTGTATAACGAATACTAATACGTTTACCTACTCCAAATTTTCCGCCAACCCAGCCAGTATTAACTAGCCAAATTTTAGCTCCTGACTTTACAGCTTTAGAACGAAGTAATTTTGCATAATAGTAAGGGTGATGCACCATAAAAGGAGCCCCAAAACATGCACTAAAGGTAATTTCGGGTTCTATTCCTAATCCCATTTCTGTACCAGCAATTTTTGAAGTATATCCACTCATAAAATGATAAATTGCCTGTTCCATAGATAATTCAGCTATAGGAGGCAAAACTCCCTGTGCATCCGCCGTTAAAAATATGATATTTTTAGGCTGTGCATTTACCATTTTATCGGTAATTGCATTAGGAATAAACTCAATAGGATACGATATTCTAGTGTTTTCAGTTAAACTATCATCATCCAAATCAATTTGTCTTGAACCTTTATCATAAACTACATTCTCTAAAATAGAGCCAAAACGCTGTGTGCAAGCAAAAATTTCTGGTTCCGCTTCTGCAGAAAGTCGAATTACTTTAGCATAGCATCCTCCTTCAAAATTAAAAACGCTTTGGTCGCTCCAACCATGTTCATCATCTCCAATTAAACGCCTTTTTGGATCTGCAGATAAGGTTGTTTTTCCTGTTCCGCTTAAACCAAAAAAAAGAGCCACATCATCTTCTTTACCAACATTTGCAGAACAATGCATTGCCATAACATCTTGCATTGGCAACAAATAGTTCATAATGGTAAAAATGGTTTTTTTAACTTCTCCTGCATATTTTGACCCAGCAACAATAGCAATTCGTTGGGCGAAATTAATTATAATCCCTGTTTCGCTAAGGGTTCCATCAATCCTTGGATCAACATTAAAAGAAGGTACAGAAATTAAGGTAAATTCTGGAACAAAACTTTTATGTTTTCCTCGTTCATTAAAAGTATTTAACATATTACGAGCAAAAAGACTTTGCCAAGCCGTATCTGTAATTACCCTAACATTAAGTTTATAATCTGGATCAGCACCTGCATATACATCTTGAACAAAAAGTTCTTCACCTTGCAAAAAAGCAAGAACTCGTGTATAAATACTATTAAATTTTTCTTCGGTAATTGGTCGGTTGTATTCCCCCCAATCAATTTTATTTTCAGTAGATGGTTCTTTAACAAAGTATTTATCATTTGCTGCTCTAGCCGTCCATTTACCAGTGTGAACTAATAAAGGGCCTCCATTTACTACTGTTCCTTCATTTCTAATTATTGCTTCTTCGTAAAGCGCTGCTGTAGGAAGATTCCAGTAAACAGTTTCTAAATGTTTAAATCCGTGATGTCCCAAATCAAAATCGCTACTAAACTCTTCAGCTTGTTTTTGAGCAGGTGTAGAAAATTTAAAATATTTCATTTTTATTTTTTTTTATTACCATTTTGAATGATTAAAATCTAACTAACCCAATCTCTTACCAATTTACGTTCGCCAATATAAAGTTCGTTAGGTGAATTAGGGTCAATTGCCCATTTTATCCTTCTAATTCCTTCTATAATATCTTTAATAGAACCGCAATAAGAAATACGTAGGTAGCCTTCTAAACCAAATTCTTTTCCAGGAACTGCTAAAACTCTAACTTTATCTAAAAGAAATGCGGATAATTTTCTAGAGTCTTTTTCAAAATTGGAAAAATCTACAAAAACATAATAGGTCCCTGCAGGTTTAACTACATGAACGCCATCAAAAGCTTTCAACTGCTGTAACATAACATTACGATTATTCTCTAAAGTAGTTTTTAAATTTTCTACACTAGATTGAATACCATTCATTGCTGCCGCTGCTGCTTTTTGCAATAATGCCGAAGGCCCAGCTGTTTGATGACTTTGAATGTTTGTCATTACTTTTACTATTTTTTTATTAGCAATAGTCCAACCAATTCTAAACCCTGTCATTGCATAGGATTTTGAAACTCCATTTATTACAATAATTTTTGAATTTTCTTCTGATTTTTTTACGTAATCATACGCTATTACCGGTTTTTTACCATCAAATAATAAGCGATGGTAAATATCATCCAATATTAAATAAATACCTTTTTTCTCGGTAAACTGAACCATTTCTTTTACAAAATCTTCAGAATATTGAACTCCTGTTGGATTATTAGGACTATTAATTATTATTGCTTTAGTATTTGAAGTTACATTTTGTTCTATGTCTTTCAATGTAGGATAAAAAGATCCATCCTCTGGATAAACAGGAACTGGAATTGCGCCAATTAACTTAGCCATTTCCGGATAACTAACCCAATACGGAGCTGGAAACAACAACTCGTCTTGAGGATCTAAAATTGCTTGCAACGCAACCATTATGGACTGCTTTGCACCATTAGATACAATAACATTGTTTGGATTTACTTTTCTGCCATAATGCTCTTCTGTGTACCTAATTACTGCTTGTTTCATTTCGCGTGTTCCATCAGATGGTGTGTACCTTACTTCACCTCCATCTAAAAATGACGCTGCTGTAGTTACCGCCTCAATGGGCGCTTTACTTTTAGGCTCTCCACCTCCAAGATGGATTACTGGCTCTCCTTTTGCTTTTAATATTGCAAAAGTTTCATTTAATTTCAAAGTAGCAGATTCGCTAATTGATTTACCTATTAAACTTATACTCATCAGTTTTTATTTAATTAATAGTACGAAATTAGCAACTAATATTTTAATAAGTTATAATTTATATAGGTTTTTAACAAATTCTATGTTTATGTTTTAATTTGTTAAAAAAACAACTTATAATTAAGTACTTTATTCTATGATTTTTTTCACAAATTTAGAAATGGTTTCTGTTCCATTTTTCTGTAAAAAATTAATAAATGCAGAACCAATAATTGCACCGTTTACATAGTTACAAGCCGTATTAAAAGTGGTTTTATTTGAAATTCCAAAACCAGCAATTAAAGTGCTTTTTAAATTCATTTTTTGAATTCGTTTAAAATATGCTATTTGTTGGGACGATATTTCTCCTTTTGCCCCTGTAATAGATGAAGAAGCAACAACGTAAATAAAAGCATTGGTGATTTTATCGATTTTTCGAATACGTTCTTCTGAA
>DGOU01000168.1 GCA_002390165.1 Lutibacter sp. UBA4458 | reverse complement strand
CATGATCATAAATTCTTGAAAAGCAATAGGGGCATCAGAATGCGAACCTCCATTTACAATATTCATCATTGGAACTGGTAAGGTATTAGCACTTACACCACCTACATATCTATACAATGGTAAATTTAATTCGTTTGCAGCTGCTTTTGCAACAGCTAAAGAAACACCCAATATTGCATTTGCACCTAGTTTTGCTTTATTAGCAGTTCCATCAAGCTCTATCATTACTTGGTCAATTGTGTTTTGTTCAAAAACTGAAAAACCTAGTAATTCTTCTGCAATGATATCGTTTACATTTCCAACTGCTTTAAGAACTCCTTTACCCATATAATCTTTTCCTCCGTCTCTTAACTCAACAGCTTCATGCTCGCCTGTTGAAGCCCCTGAAGGAACAGCAGCTCTACCAAGAACTCCATTTTCTGTAATTACATCAACTTCTACAGTTGGATTTCCTCTTGAATCAAAAATTTGTCTTGCGTGTATGTCTAATATTATACTCATTTTAATTATATTTTAAGATATGAATTCTATTGAAAAATTGAATGTAAATTTACAAAAAACTGCTTCCATTTTATCAAATAAAACAATTTTAATACGATAACGATTTCGATGATATTTTTACTCTAATCTACTTTTTTACAGATTCTATATTACGGATAAACTCATCAAATAAATATGAAGAATCATGAGGTCCAGGACTAGCTTCTGGGTGGTATTGAACTGAAAAACAATTTTTATTTTTCATTTTCATTCCTGCTAAAGATTCATCATTTAAGTGTTCATGTGTAACAACAAATTCATCGCTATTCTCAACAGCTTCCTTATCAACAACAAAACCATGATTTTGAGAAGTGATTTCTCCTTTTCCTGTAATCAAATTTTTTACTGGATGATTGATTCCTCTATGCCCATTATGCATTTTATAGGTTGCAATTCCATTTGCAAGTGCAATTATTTGGTGCCCTAAACAAATTCCAAATAAAGGAAAGTTTTTATCTATAACTTTTCGTGCTACTTCTTGTGCTTCTTTTAACGGAGTTGGGTCTCCAGGCCCATTAGACAAAAAATAACCGTCTGGATTAAACGAACTCAATTCCTCAAAAGAGGCGTCAAAAGGAAAGACTTTTATAAAACAATCTCTTTTAACAAAATTATTAATAATGTTTTGCTTAATTCCAATGTCTAATGCAGCAATTTTATATTTCGCATTTTTGTCACCTACTGTATAAGCTTTTTTGGTTGAAACTTTCGAGGCTAATTCTAATCCTTCCATTGAAGGNNGTTTCTTTAAGTTTCTTTTGAAGAAAATCTATATCTGTATTGGTTGAAATAACAGCATTCATAGCGCCTTTATCTCTTATATATCTAACTAGTGCTCTTGTATCAACATCAGAAATTGCAACAAAATTTTGCTTTTTAAAATATTCAAATAATGATTCATCGGAATTTATTCTTGAATATTCAAAACTAAAATTCTTACATATTAAGCCAGAGATTTTTATTGAATCGGATTCTTGTTCATTTTGATTAACCCCATAATTTCCAATATGAGCATTTGTTGACACCATCAATTGCCCAAAATAAGAAGGGTCGGTAAATATTTCTTGATACCCAGTCATACCAGTATTAAAACAAATTTCACCAGTAGCAGTTCCTTCAATTCCAATTGATTTTCCTTCAAAAATAGTTCCGTCTTGTAATAAAACTAAAGCTTTTTTTCTAATTTGATGTTTCATAAGAAAATAATATGTGTAAAAATAATTTAAACTGTCTAAATAAATACAATTTTTCAAAAAAAAAGGGTTAAAATTGACACCCTTATAAACTTTATAATTATAATTTTGATATATAGCCCAGAATTCTATTAATATCAGTTTCTTTTTTATAAGACAGGTCGTTACTCCTTATATATTTTTGTAATTCCTCTTTTTGAGTAGAAGTAACTAAATTCAGAGTATTTGATTTATTTAGCTTAAAAGGATGGAGGGTTTTGTTCTTATATATAAAATAATTAACTTCTTGTTTAATTTTATTATTGGGTCTATTAACCATAGGGTTAGGAGAAGCCTTTACAAACGAAATGTAATACTCTTTTAACAATAAGAGGCTCTTATCTTCAAATAAAACCTCAAAAATTATATTTTTATTTTCAGTTGGGTTATAAAAACTTTTAAACTGTCTAGAATTAATAACTATTTTATCAATACTTAAAATATCATATACAAACGTTGAATCGCCTTCTATTTTTGACACAAAAACATTTTTATTAATATTCAAATTAATATTAGATGTTATATACTTTTTATTCCCTAAATATATAACTCCTTTATTATCGAACTTATCAAAAAGATAAATAGATCCTTCTATGTTAAGTTCTCCAAAATTAATATTGTCAAATTCACCTATTGCACTCGTAATTTTATTCCAATCCTGTGAGTTTCCCTTAAAACCGGCATAACTATCAGTACCATTAGCATTTGCCGAAGGAGATATAATTCTAGTAGATTCGTAGGCCTCTAAAAAACTTTGTGAATTACCACTAACAAACACTAAAAATAATAGAAAAGATAATTTAAATTTCATGACTTTTAACTTTTTTTTGATTTTAAAGTTAATAAAAAAAGGCGTAAAAACGCCCTTATACAATAATAAAAATGATTCAAAATTAAATATCACTATACTTTAATGCCATTGTTAAATCTTTGGCTTTTTTATACGAAAGGCTATTGTCATTAATAAATTTTTCAACTTTAGCTGCTTTTTCAGGATTATCACTTAACAAATTCATTACTTTTGATTTCTTTAACTTAAAAGGTTCAACACTATTTTCCGTTTTTACATAATAAGATGAATTACGAATAAATTTGTCATTTGAACGGTTAATCATTGGATTTGGAGATCCAGTTGCCATAGAAACGCTATACCCTTCTAAAATCGTAAACTCATCAGATTCATATATCACCATATAAATTTTCTTACCATCATTAGAATAAATATTCTTATATATTACATCATTAATAACAAACTTATTAATACTGTTTGGATTAAAAGTGTAAATAGAATCTTGTGATATTTGAGATTCAAAAGTATTTCGCTGAATATTAATATTAATGTTTCTTATTAAATATTTTTGTTTTGTGTCCTTTAAATGAATTACACAATTGTTTTTCCAATTATCAAATAAATAAACTGAACCTTTTATTTCTTTTTGTGGGTTGTTAAATGAAACACCTCCAACGGCAACTCCATTATTTGCTTTCATCATTTGCAACTGCCTAAAATTTCCGTTTGCATCAACACTTAATTCATTATTTTGAGCCGATAATAATCCTATTGAAAATACAAGGATTAAAATTAAAGTTTTTTTCATAATAATTTTTTTATTTTAGATGTTAAAAATAAAAAAAGGAAAAGATTTGATGCTTTTCCTTTATAATATTAACTAATATTTAACATATTACTTACTCTCTTCTGAAGACTTTGATTCTTCAACTTTTGGAGTTGATTCTTTTGCAACAGATTCAACCGATTCTGGTTTATTTGAAGCTTTTTTCCCTCCTCTTCTACGAGTAGATTTTTTCTTTTTAGTTCCTTTAGGATTATAAATTTCATTATAATCAACTAATTCAACCATTGCCATATCGGCATTATCTCCTTGACGATTTCCTAATTTAATTATACGTACATATCCTCCTGGTCTATCTCCAACTTTAACAGCAATATCTCTAAACAATTCTGAAACTGCTTCTTTGCTTCTTAAATTACTAAATACAATTCTTCTATTATGCGTTGAATCATTTTTTGATTTAGTAATTATAGGCTCAACATATTGACGTAAAGCTTTAGCTTTTGCAACAGTAGTATTAATACGTTTATGCTCAATTAA
>DGOU01000007.1:7192-9049 GCA_002390165.1 Lutibacter sp. UBA4458 | reverse complement strand
TTACAAGGAATTAAAACCGAAGATAAAATGCTACAAACTCAAGTAGGTGATCTTTTAGGTTTATATAGTAGAGGACTAGATGAAAAAGCATATTTAGAATATTATAATACACAAAAAGCAAATAAAAATTGGGATTTAAGCTATAATGGAAGAAAAATTATAGGAGATAATCCAAATGATATTGACAATACTAATTATGGTAACAATCATGTTACAGGTTCCACTAAAAAAGAATCTCACGGAACGCATGTTTCTGGTATTATTTTAGGAACCAGAAATAATGGAATTGGATTAAATGGTGTTGCTAATAACGCTAAATTAATGGTGGTTAGAACTGTGCCTGATGGAGATGAACGTGATAAAGATGTTGCTTTAGCAATTAGATATGCTGTAGATAACGGTGCTAAAGTTATAAACATGAGTTTTGGTAAAAGTTGGTCTCCTAATAAAGAATGGGTTTTTGATGCTATTAAATATGCAGCAAAACACGACGTTTTATTAGTACACGCAGCAGGTAACGATAATAAAGATATTGATACAGGATCAAATTGGCCAAACGATTCTGCTGATCATATTATCGAATTTGCAGATAACGTGATTACTGTTGGTGCAATGAGTATTAATTATAATGAAAAATTACCAGCAAGTTTTTCTAACTACGGACAAAAAAATGTAGATGTGTTTGCTCCTGGAGTTCAAATTTATTCTACAGTTCCTGAAAATAAATACGCAAAATATAGTGGAACTTCAATGGCTTCACCAGAAGTTGCAGGTGTTGCTACTTTAATTAGAGAATATTATCCACAATTATCAGCAAGTCAAGTAAAACATATTATTATGAATTCTGCCATTAAGGTAAATATGGAAGTTTTAAAACCTGTAAAACGAGGTTCTGAACCTAAAATGGTTAACTTCTCTACACTTTCTATTACTGGAGGTTTGGCAAATGCTTATAACGCATTGGTTTTAGCTGATAAAATGGTAAATAAAAAGTAATAACTTATAATGTTCTGTTAAAAAACACACTCAAAATGAGTGTGTTTTTTTGTTTTATAAAGATATCTTTATCTTGCAACTTTTAAAAACTACTATCATGAAAAAACTTCTGTTAATATTAATACTTTGTAATGTGTTTTTTATTAATGCTCAAAATGACACTTCTTATTGGCAACAACATGTTAATTATAAAATGGATGTGGATATAAATGTTCACAATTATCAATATAACGGGACTCAAAAATTAGTATATACCAATAATTCACCTGATAATTTAAAGGAAGTATTTTACCATTTATTTTTTAATGCTTTTCAACCAGAAAGTGAAATGGATATTCGATTACAAAATGTTGTAGATCCAGACCGAAGAATGGTAAAAAATTTAGGAACCGGACAAAACCCAAAATACGAAAGCAGAATAGCCAAATTAAAACCTCATGAAATAGGATATTTAAAAGTACTTACCTTAAAACAAAATGGAAAACCTGTTAAATTTATTACCAAAGAAAGTATTTTACAAGTAATATTAAACCAACCTATTAAACCTGGAGAAAAGGTTACTTTTGATATGACTTTTACAGGTCAAGTTCCAGTAATGATTAGACGTTCAGGAAGGAATAATAAAGATGGCGTAGCTTTTTCTATGGGGCAATGGTATCCTAAACTTGCTGAATATGATTTTGAAGGTTGGCATGCCGATCCTTATATTGCTCGTGAATTTTTTGGGGTTTGGGGCGATTTTGATGTTACGCTTCATATAGATAAAAAATATACTGTTGGTGGTACTGGAAATCTTCAAAACCCGCAAGAAATTGGACATGGTTATCAAGAGGTAAATCAAAAATTAAATATTCCTAAAGG
>DGOU01000007.1:5778-7129 GCA_002390165.1 Lutibacter sp. UBA4458 | reverse complement strand
TAGCGTGGAAAGAAGTACAACCTTATGCGGTTAAAGCTTTAAAATATTACAATAAAAATATTGGTAAATACCCATTTAAACAATATTCTATAATTCAAGGAGGAGATGGAGGAATGGAATACCCTATGTGTACTTTAATTGAAGGTGGAGAAACTTTACATAGTATATTAGGAACCATGTTTCATGAGTTTGCTCATGAATGGTTTCAATTTATGTTAGCAACTAACGAAAGTGAACACTCTTGGATGGATGAAGGATTTACAACGTATATTTCTACTCTTGCTTCCAATGAAATTACAAAAAGAAATGAGAAAGGTTTTTCTCCTAAAAATTATGGCGGTTATTTTTACCTTGTAGAAAATGGATTAGATGAACCATTAACAACGCATCCTGACAGGTATAATACCAATGTTGCATACAGCGTTGCAAGTTATACAAAAGGGAGTATGTTTTTATCTCAATTAAATTATATTATTGGAGAGGATAATCTTAAAATAATACTTAAAAAATATTTTGATGAATTTAAGTTCAAACATCCAACACCCAACGACTTTATAAGAATTGCAGAAAAAGTATCCGGCATACAATTAAGATGGTATTTAAATGAATGGATTGAAACCACACATACTATTGATTACGCAATTGCCAAGGTAGAAGACAAATCTATAACCTTAGCAAGAGTTGGTAAAATGCCTATGCCAATAGATGTTTCCATTGTGTATGTAGATGGAACTTCAGAAGAGTTTACTATTCCACTTAGTATGATGTATGGCCACAAACCAACTAATAATACAATTTTAAAAGATTGGGCTTGGGCTAATCCAAACTATACTTTTAATGTGAATAAAGAAATTAAATCCGTAGAAATAGATAAATCTATGTTAATGGCAGATATAGATAGAAGTAATAATAAGTTTGAAAAATAATAAAAAAAAAGGTAATGCTAAACCTATAAAGTTTAGCATTTTTTAAATAAAAAAAACGATTATTTAATTTTGGCTATTCCCCAATAATTAAAACTAGCAGGTTTCCAACCAGGAAGATACATGGTTTCTAATTTTTCAATTGTAAAACCATTCTTTTCAATTAATATTGGAATATCTCTGTTCAAGTTGCAACCTCCGCCAATACGTTTCCAAAATGGATTTATAATAGTTTGATATTTTTGAATTCCTTTTTCTGGTGCTTTTCCATGTTCACAAAATAATAGTTTTCCAGTGGGTTTTAAAACTCTTTTAATTTCTGAAAAAGCTTTATTTAAATCTGGAATTGTACACATGGTATAGGTAACCACTACCGTGTCAAAACTGTTATTAGCTAAAGGAATATTTTCGGCCTGAGCTTTTATAAA
>DGOU01000007.1:0-5717 GCA_002390165.1 Lutibacter sp. UBA4458 | reverse complement strand
ACTCCAATTTCTAATACATTTCCTGTTGCTAATGGAATTATTTTTTCCCGTTGTAGCATGCTGGGTTTTTGACTGCATGCCCAATGAATTGCTTTTGGAAGAATAAATTTATTATAAAACCCCATATTTTAATATTATTAAAAGTTTATAAATATACTACGTTTTTGTTAATTTAAAGTATAAATAGTTTATTCGGAAACAAATAAATGGAGTTTAAAATACTATAAATGGCTATATTTATTAAATAAATGGTATTTTTCTTTGGTTTTTTAAAAAATAGATTGTAGTTTTATACTCTATTATAGAAAATCTATATAAATACTTAAGAATTATCAACCCCAAATTCTTATAAAATGAGGACAATAACTATTTCAGAAAACACCGTAACCGACACTGTACTTAATTTTGCACGAAAAAATTATAATACGTACGTACAACATTATCGATCAAGAAACTTGCAACCAATGCCACTTAAAGAGTTTTTAAAAAACTATTGTAGCTAGTTTTAAGAAAGAAAATTTAGGGCAATTCATTTCCCAACGAAGCTATATAAATTTTCAGCCATTGCTCTGCATTCAATTTTATTGTTAATCCTTTTTTTGCGTTTTGCAAACGTTCCATTTTATGTGTACCAAGTATTGGAATTATATTAGATGGATGACTAAGTAACCAACTATAAATTACTACATCTAAACTTTTAATACATAACTCATTTGCTACTTCTTGCAATGCTGATAAAATACGGGTTCCTTTAGCGTTATTTGGCTTAAATAAGTTTCCACCAGCCAAAGGCGACCACGCCATCGGTTTTATTTTATGTGTTAAAAAATAATCTATATTTCCGTTGTTAAAATGCTCTAAATTATAAGGTGAAATTTCAACTTGATTAGTAACCAAAGGTTCTTCTACAAAATTATTTAGCATTTCAAATTGAGTTTTATTAAAATTAGAAACTCCAAAATGCAATACTTTCCCCTGTTTTTTTAAATATGAAAATGCTTTAGCAACTTCTTCAGGATTAAAATATGGAGAAGGTCGGTGTAACAATAACAAATCTATATAATCTGTATTAAAACTTTTAAGTGAGTTTTCTACTGATTTTACAATATGGCTAAAGCTATAATCGTAGGATTTTATTTTTCTGTCGGGATATTTATTTGAAAGTAATTTTATACCACACTTTGTAATTATTTCAATTTTATTGCGCAAACGTTTATCTAAGCTTAGTGCATTTCCAAATAGCTGCTCGCAACTATAATCTCCATAAATATCCGCATGATCAAAAGTGGTAATTCCAATATCAATAGTTTGCTTTGTTAAAGTCAATAATTCATTATTCGTTAATTTCCAATCTGCTAACCTCCAATGCCCTTGAATAAGATTAGAAATTTCAAAATCAGCAGTAAGTTTTACTTTATTAATTTGCATTGGTTATTTTTTTTGAATTACAAGTTCAATCATTTCGTGTTGCTCTATTGGGTTATTTCCGTGCTGGTGTTTTGGCCCTAAACCTTCCCAATGGTGTAAAATTGTGTGATTTTTAAACAAACTTAAAATTTCGTTAGGTTCTAAAAAAGTTCTATAAACACCATTATTATTCTTAAAAGAATTTTTTTTAATAATTTTCCATTCTGTTTTAAACCTGTTAAAAGATATATCTTTTGTAGAAAATCCTGTTATAAAAATAAGACTTCCTTTTGTTGTCCATTTATTAACTTTTTTAATTAATAAATGTATAGATTCCCAGTCTAATATTTGAATTAAACCAAAAATTAAAACCGCTGAATATTTAACATTTTTAGGATTAAATTCTTTAAAGCTACTTTGTGTTGCTTTTATAGCATAATTTTCTTCTTCAGAAAGTTTTGATAAGGATTTCACCGCCACTTTTGAAGTATCAATGGCGTCAACTTTAAACCCTTTTTTAGCAAGAAATATAGCATTTCTACCTTGCCCTGAGCCAATATCTAAAACTGGTGTTGATTTTGAAATTTCAGTTTCAAATTGAACTAGCGTTTTTTCAGGATTAACGCCAAAAACAAAATTAGTACGGCTGTATGTTTTATCGTATGTTTCCATCTTTTTATTATAAAAGATTATATAACAATATCATTTAAACCATTAAATTTATTCATAATTATGGGGTAGTTTTCTTTAAAGTTATTAAAAATAAAATCTATTGGAACATCCTCAAAATATCCATAATCTTCTAAATATTCCATAAATTTATTACCAATAGTATCAAATTCTTGAAAAATAGAATCCCTTTCTCCATCAAATTCTAAAGGAACTACTTTGCATTTGTAGCATAATTCAATATTAAAAGCAGGAGATGCTTTTAGCCATTTTCCATCTAAAAAAATATCTACCATTCCGTGTGGACTTATTTCGTCTGTCCCAAATTTTTCTATTATTCTTTCTATTCCAATATGATTTTTCACTTTGGCCAAATGGATTCTTGATGGAATTTTTAAGCCACGCAAGCAAGCAATAAGCAAAATAGATTTATCTATACAATGTGTCTCGGTTTTTTTAGCAATTGTACTTGCTTTATAATTATTTTTATCTAAACTTATTCGGTAAGGATTATAACGCCAATTATCACGAATTTTAAGATATAACTGTTTTACTTTTTCTTTTTGGGTTAGTTTATCCGTTTTAAATTCAGAAATGAGTTTTTGAATTGCCTCTGTTTTATAATCAAAATAATAAGTGGCATTTATATAATTCATTTGTTGCATTTATTTTTTTTTGAAATTACTAATTGTGCATGGATTAATTTTTACAACAAAACATTTTTAACTCTACCTATTTCACCTGTTGTTAATTGAACTTTAATACCATGTGGATGATTAGGAGATTTAGTAAGAATTCTTTTTACTACACCTTCTGTTAATTCTCCTGTTCTTTGATGGTGTTTTTGAACAATTTCAACCTTAGCATTTAAGGTGATATTTTTCCTGAAATTTCCGCTTAATTTTTTTGGTACCATAAATTATTGCATCGATAAAATTAAATTAAAAAATAGAAGCTTGTGTTTCCGTAGTAAACAGCTCTAAAAACTTAAATCCTTTTTTAGAATTTCCTTTTTTGTTTAATTCTGGGCTCCAAACCGCAATACTATATTTACCAGGATGAATTGCTACAATGCCACCACCAACTCCACTTTTACCGGGTAAACCTACTTTAAAAGAAAACTCTCCTGCTTCGTCATAAAATCCACATAGTTGCATTATAGCATTTATTCGTTTAGATTTACTCGTGCTAATTATTCGTTCCTTTGTAAACGGATTCTCGCCATAATTAGCTAAAAATAAAAATATTTCAGATAGTTCTTTGCAAGTAATTTCCAACGAACATAAATAAAAATAGAAATCCATAACTACATGAATATCATTTTTAATATTTCCAAAAGATTTCATTAAATTAATTAACGCCGCGTTTCTAAAACTAGTAGCTTTTTCAGATTCTGCTATTCTAGACGAATAATTTAATTTTTTATTATTGGAAAGACTTCTAACAAACGTTAAAAAATCTTTTTTAGGATTTTTAAGGTGGCTAACCAAAATATCAGAAATTACTAATGCTCCAGAATTTATTAATGGATTACGCGGAATTCCATTATTATTTTCTAATTGTACAAAAGAATTAAACGGTGTTTCGGAAGGTTCAACACCTACTCTATTCCAAAGATTTTCACCTTCTATTTTATATGCTAAAACTAAGGCTAGTACTTTAGAAATACTTTGAATAGAAAATTTTTCATTTGCGTCTCCAAATTCAAAATGAGTTTGGTTTAAAGCAGTTAAATACACGCCAAATTTATCTGGATTAACTTTACTTAATTCTGGAATATAATCTGCAACTTTACCCGGAGAAAGCGTAGTTTCTACCTCATGAGCAATTGTAGAGAATAGTGCATTGTAATTTATAGTAGTATTCATTTTTTATAGCATTGAATTTTACAAATTATAAACGCAACTTGTAAAAATTACTAGAACAAATTTAATTTATTTAGGTTAATGTTTTAGTTTTAGTTCAAAAGTATTTTTTGGGTAACGCAACCTAAAAAAAGAATTTAAAATTGTATCAGCCAAATAGGTCTAAAATTTTTATTCTACCTTTTCAATAACCTGATTAAAAATCTGATTTTCTTTTGGAATAAATCCTTTTAAAATTAACACCATACCAAAAATCATTAATAAAATTCCCATAGTGCGTTTTATCTTGTAGATAACGTGCGGAGTTAGTTTCTTTTTAAGTTGTTTTGCTAATAAAATTTTACCTATATCGGTAACTAAATAGCTGATTACAATTAAACCAAAATAGTTAAATATTTTAGAAGGATTCATTTGTAAATTAGCACCAATAACCACAATCATACCTAACCAAAAAGCTAATACGCCAACATTTATAAAATTTAATAAAAACCCTTTAATAAATAGTTTTATATAATTGTTTTTTTCTGGAAGAATAATAGCATTTACCTCTAATTTTTTTTGACTTTTATCTAAGTAAATAATTAAGCCATACACCACTAAAATTAGTCCGCCAATATAAAATAAACGAGGGTCGTCTTTTATTTTTTCTAATAAACTTCTACTTCCAAAATAGGATATTAAAATAAAAACAATGTCTCCTAAAACAACACCTAAATCAAAAACAAAAGCCGCTCTAAATCCTTTTAAAATACTTGTTTGAATTAGCATAAAAAAAACAGGACCTATCATAAAGGCTAGAAAAAAACCTACCAGTATTGCGTCTTTAGCTTCGTAGAGTGACATAGTTTTTATAAAAAGTGAATGTACTATTTAATTGTTAAACCGTATCATAATCCACTGTTATTTTTTTAGTAGTTGGATGCGCCTGGCAAGTTAAAACAATACCTTCTTTAACTTCTGCATCGGTTAAAATGGTGTTTTTATCCATAACTGCCGATCCTTCCGTAATTTTTGCCATACAACTACTGCAAATACCCCCTTGACAAGAATATGGAGCATCAATTCCTTCTTTTAACGCTGCAGTTAAAATGGTGTTTTTAGCATCCATAGTAAATGTAATTTCTTCATCATCTACCAAAACGATTACTTCACTATTTCCTTCAAAAACTTCGTTTTTTTTATTTTCAGAACTAACTGGAGTAGTAAATAACTCAAAATGAATATTCTTTTCTTTTAAATCGTTTTCTAACAAAATAGTTTTAGCATTTTCAATCATAGCTTCTGGTCCGCATAAATAAGCGGCATCAAAAACTTGTTCTTTAAATTTATTTTTTAAAATAAAATTTAAATTTCCTTTATCAATTCTTCCAAATAAGGCATTTGGCTGTTCTTCTCTACTAAAAACATATTGTACAAAAAGTTGGTTAGCATATGTTTTTTGTAGCTGGTCTATTTCTTCTTTAAAAATAGTATCTACCTTAGTTTTATTTCCATAAACAAGAGCAAAGGTACTATTTGGTTCTTCGGTTAAAACAGCTTTTATCATTGCCATAACTGGTGTAATTCCGCTACCTGCAGCAATTCCTAAATAATTTTTATTGTTATTTTTTGAAGTTTCTAATAAAAATTTCCCTTCAGGTTTAGCAACTTCTAAAATAGCTCCTGCCTTTAAGTTTGACATTGCAAAAACAGAGAAAGTTCCATTTTTTACTTCTTTAATTGCAATATGTAATTCCTTACTATTTAGAGCGGAACAAATGGAGTAAGCTCTTCTGA
>DGOU01000148.1:6829-9072 GCA_002390165.1 Lutibacter sp. UBA4458 | reverse complement strand
AATAGTACTAAATATTAAAGAAATTGTTCCAGAGTACAAATCAAAAAATTCTATTTTTGAGGTTTTAGATAAACCAGAAAAATTGAATGGAAAAATTAAAAAAAAGATTAAAATAAATGAAAACTAAAAATTACTTTTATCCTATAATTCTTGGTCTTGGATTGCTTCTGAATTCTTGTGTTTCTTCCAAAAAAATGGTGTATTTTGAAAATGAAAGTGCTACTTCCATTGAAAATATTGCTAAGTATGAAGTTAAAATACAACCAGATGATTTATTAGATATTAATGTTTCATCGGTAAATCCAACTGCAGCAATTCCATTTAATCTCTATGAATCCGCAGCTAACATAAATAATCCTAAACCATTATTGTATTTGGTGGATTCAGAAGGAACTATATCATTTCCCGTAATAGGAAATATTGAGGTTGAAGGACTTACCACCAATGAAATTAAACATAAAATTACAGGTATTTTAAAAGATTATTTAAAAAATCCAGTGATAAATATTAGACTGAAAAATTTCAAAATTACCGTTTTAGGGGAAGTGAAAAAACCAGGAGCGTATTTTGTGCCAAATGAGCGAATAACAATATTAGAAGCCATTGGATTAGCGGGCGATTTAAATATACAAGCCAAACGCGCCAAAATAAAATTAATTAGAGAATCTGGAGGAAAACGAACCAAAACCACCTTTGATTTAACTTCCGAAAACTTATTTAATTCTCCTTATTTTTATTTAGCTCAAAATGATATAATTTATGTAGAACCTAATAAAGCAAAAATAAATTCTTCGGTTGTAGGGGCGAATACTAGTATTATATTTTCCTCTATTTCTACCCTAATTTCCATAATTGCTATTCTTACCCGTTAAACTTTTGATATAAATTATGAACCAAACAAATAATAATACGGAAGATTTTACCAATGAATCTGTTAATTTAAGGGAAGAAATTGAAAAATACGTTTTTCATTGGAAATGGTTTTTACTAGGAGTAATAATTGCTTTAATTGGTGCTTTTATATACTTACGTTACGCTTCTAAAAAATATGAAGTAGCTACCACTATTTTAATAAATGACGATAAAAAAGGAGGACAATCTACGGAACTTTCCGCTTTTGCAGATTTAGGCTTAATAGGCAATTCCTTTAACTCCATAGATAATGAGATTGAATTATTAAAATCTCGTAATTTAATGGAAAGGGTGGTTAAAACCTTAGGGATAAATGTAAATTACTATACCAAAGGAAGAGTAAAAACATCCGAATTATTTATTGGGAAAGCACCAATTAAAATAAATTTTTTGGCTAAAGATTCTATTTTTTATAAAAAAGACACCACTTTTACATTGAAAGTAACTTCTCCTACCACCTTTTTATTACGTAATGTTGATGGAAATAAAATGGGAGAACATACTTTTGGAGAATACCATGATGCTAATTTTGGGGATGTAATTATTACACCAACAACGGATAAAAATATAGTTGGACAAGAAGTAATAGTTGCTATAATACCACTTAAAACTGTGGTTAACAACTATTTAAAAAATGTTATTATACAGCCTGTTAATAAAAAGGCAAGTGTTATAAAATTAAGTTTAACAGATGTAGTTAAACTAAAAGCTAAAGCTATTTTAGATAATTTAGTGGTTCAATATAATGCAGATGCTGTAGAAGATAAAAGTTTGGTAGCTAAAAATACCAATAGATTTATAAATGAAAGATTAGCAATTATAACAAAAGAATTGGCGACTATAGAAGATGGCGCTGAAAAATTTAAAACAAAAAATAAACTTACGGATATAACTACACAATCTTCTTTATTTGTAAATTCTAATGCAGATCTAGAAAAGAAAATTGTAGCATTAAATACACAATTGCAACTTGTAGATTTTATGAGGGATTATTTAAATAAAAAATCCATCGAATTAATTCCTGCAAATTTAGGATTAAAAGACGAATCGTTGAATGCTAGCACTTTAAAATATAACGAATTGGTGTTAGAAAGAAACCGAATTTTTAAAAGTTCTGGTAAATTAAATCCTATATTTATTAATTTAGAAGATCAAATTGCACAGTTTAAGATTAGCATTTTTCAAAGTATTACTAATTTAAAAGCCTCTTTAAACATTGAGTTAAAAGATGCTCTTAAACAAGAATCTCGTTTAAATTTTAAAATAACATCCGTTCCAAAAAAGGAACGTGCATTTAGAGATATACAACGCCAACAAAAAATTATTGAACA
>DGOU01000148.1:0-6717 GCA_002390165.1 Lutibacter sp. UBA4458 | reverse complement strand
TTTTAATTCCTTTTACTATAATTTATTTAATACTATTATTAGATAATAAAGTTCATACAAGTAAGGAAATTGAAGATAAAATAAAAGCACCTATTTTAGGAGATATACCTAAAGCAAAAATTGAAGATCAATTAGTAGTAGATAAAACAAATAAAAGTCCTATTGCAGAATCTTTTAGAATGGTGCGAACGATGCTTAATTTTTTACTTCCAAAAGGAAAAGAAGGTGGAAAAACAATATTTATTACATCAACCATTGGAGGAGAAGGTAAAACCTTTATAGCCATTAATACAGCATCTGTACTGGCTTTGTCTAATAAAAAAGTACTGTTAATAGGGGCAGATATTAGAAATCCAAAAATTAAAGAATACTTAAAATTGGATATTGAAAAAGGGCTTACACATTATTTAAATGACGAAAATGAGAAGGTTTCCGCAATAATAAAACCGTGTGAAAAAGGTAAATTTGATGTTATAGATTCTGGAATAGTAGCTCCTAATCCATCTGAATTGTTAATGAATGGTCGTTTTGAAAAGGTTTTGGAATATGGTAAAGCCAATTACGATTACGTTTTGGTAGATACTGCACCAATTAAATTAGTTACGGATACTTTTATTTTGGGTCAAAATGCGGACTTATTTATATATGTAATACGAGCAAATTATTTAGATAAAAGATTATTAGATGTTCCTGCAAAATTTTTCTCTGAAAAAAGATTACCAAATATGGCAATATTAGTAAATGGTTCTGAATTTGATAAAAATTTCGGCTATGGCTATGGCTACGGCTACGGCTACGGCTACGGAGTTGAAGCTAAAAAACCATGGTGGAAAAAAATAACAGGGTAGATGCTTACTGCTCAAATAAAATTTAAGTTTATTTTTTTTATATGCCTTCTCTGTNNATGGAATTTCTCAGCAGAAAGTTAAGTATGGTGTGGAATTTTTGTCCGCCAATTCTACTAAAAGCGAACTCCCTTTTTGGTTAATCACTAATAATTTTGGTAGGATTCCATCTAATAGCGGTTCTCAAATTAACGCTAGTATATATAATACTCCTTTTTTAACAGATAGGTATTTAACGGTTTCTTATAAGGCAAGTGTAACAGGATATCAGTCTAATGAAAAAAGGACATTTTTTATAAATGAAATGTACGCGAGTTTAAATTTTTTAGATGGGCAACTAGATCTCGGAGTGAAACATCCTAAAATTTTATGGGAAGGATTATCTTCTTCTAATGGAAATATAGCAATGGCTACCAATGCACGTTCTTTTCCTGGCTATAATTTACAATTGATACATTATATAGCCCTTCCTTTTGCTAAAAATTGGTTATCCTTTAAAGGAAATTATGGCGATTATTTATTAATGGATAACCGAAGTGTTAAAAATACCAGATTACATACAAAAAGTATTTTTTTTAAATCAAAATTAAATGATGCTTATGATTTGGTAATTGGAGTAAATCATTATGCGCAATGGGCAGGAACTTCAAAAATATTTGGAAAACAGCCTTCTAGTTTTAAGGATTATTTAAGAATTATTACTGGTAGTTCAGGAGGAAAGGATGCAAGAGAAAGCGATCAAATAAATGTTTTGGGAAATCAATTGGGATCTTATTTAATTCAATTAAATTATAAGGGAGAAAAAACAAACTGGAATTTTTACTGGTCTCATCTTTTTGAGGATAGATCAGGTAGAGAAATGGCTAATTATCCAGATGGTTTATATGGGTTTTTTATGGATTTTAAAAAAGATAAAAGTTTAATTACGCATTTATTAGTGGAATTCACATATACTAAAAATATGAGTTATAACCCAAATCATTTAATCCGTAGTTTCGATAATTATTTTAATAATACGGGTTACCAGTCTGGTTGGACGTATTTTGGAAATACCATAGGGTCTCCGTATTTTACTACAGAACCTGTGGATGATAATGGAATTACTAATGGAGTTATAGTTGGAGATAATAGATTTATGGCATTTAATATCGGGGTAAAAGGAGTTTTTAGAAAGCTGCATTACAAAACTATACTTAGCCATAGCACCTATTTTGGCTGGTTTGGAAATGAATATCAACCAAAACCACATCAATTTTCAGGGTTATTGGAAGTTTCTGTGCCACAATTTCTTAATTTACCTTTTGAGTTAACCGTTGGAACTGCAATGGATACTGGTACGTACAGACCTGTTAATTTTGGAGGGTTTTTAAAATTAAAAATATAAACTCTTAAAAAAATAATAAAAACGAATAAAGTAAGAAACCAGCATGCAAGTAGTTTCCAATATAATTCATTTTGAAAAAAGTAGGGGTGTAATTTTTATAGATTAATTTTGTACTAAAGGTACTTTTTTATGTTTTAAGTTATTTGTTAATGGTATTATTCAAAACTTTTCATTATAATTTAATAGCTTGAACTTAAAGCTGTTTAGCTTAAACCCTTTTGAAACAAATGCATTTAATTTTAGAAGTCAGAAATGCAGTATTGGTCTAATAAATCAAAGTTTACAAACCTACATCAAAGTTTTTTTTAAAAACTATTAATATACTAAATAGCTGAATATAGCATTATTTTTATATATCATTTTGCATTCTATTCTATATACTATACCATTTGCAAATTAATATTGCAGTAAGTTTAATTTATTAATTTTGATTTAAATTTTTGATTATATTTGTTAAATACAAAGTATAATTGAACGCAATTTTAATTAAAAAATTGTCTGTTTGATGCAATGTACACCCCTCAAAATAGAAAATTACCCCACTGTATAGAAAATTACCCTACTGAAAATAAGGTTACCTCATAGAATAGAAATTTACCCTACAAAATAGAAGATTGCCCCACAGATTACAGATTGTATATATAATTTATACCCCATAAAGTTTGTAATGTATCCCATTTAATGTTTGATTTTTTTATAATATAATGAGTTGTAATCCCACGTTAATTTAATTATTAATGGCAATTAAATGTATGTTATTATTATTTACTAATTGTTAAAATTTAATTGTATGGAAACTGCCAAAATTACACTGTCAATTGTATTATTTCTTTCGAGTTTAACCATTTTTGTGGTTTTTTTAGCTCAAATATTATTACATTGATGTCGTCTAGAGTATAAAAATAAATTTAGTTTGTGATACCTAATTGGTATGCGAAATTAAATATTATTTATGAATGGATTTCCTTTTATTATATAGAAAAGATTAGAATTATCTTCTTATAAAAAAAGTGAAATGAAATAAGAGCAAAATTTTATTGAAGAGGTTCTTATTTACTAAGTTATTATTAATTTAAATCTAAAAATAATGAAAAAAATATTTTATTCAATAGGCTATTTGCTACTAATTTTTATAACATTTTCTTGTTCAGAAGATGCTCTTACTTTGCCAAATAATGATGCGGAATTTTCAGCAAAGGCTGGTAATAATAATCCAGATATTGTTAATTATTATGATATAGATGGAAGTTTATGTACTGGAAACTGGGGAGATCAAGAGGTTGGAACACCTTTAGAATTGTGGATGGGTGTTGGTAAACAGCATGCCGGAACTAAAGTAGGAGAAGTGAGATTTGATAATGATTGTGTGATTATTGATCTTACAAAAGGGGATGGAGTTTATGATTTAACATCAATTCATATGGATTTTGTTAATGATTATAATAATTTTCCTCAAACAAAAAAAGGAAATCCTAAAAATGGAAAATTTGAATATAATTTTGATACTTCAAGTAAATTGGATGGTATTAGAATAGCACCATCGGTTTATAAAATTTGTGGAGTGGATTTAGATAAAAATTTAGGAGCAATTCATGTAGATGCAATTCCAGGAAAAAGTGTTACAACTACAGCAGATTTTTTAGGTTTGATTCCTACAAATACTGTAACAATGAATATTCAAAACTATTTTCCACCCTATGTTGATGCTGATGATATAGGAGGAGCAGATAAAGATAGACCTGCTTATACAATTCTAAATATTGCAAATGCTGGGGACTTATCTGGGACCTATATGGGCTGGTGTTTAGATTATCATTCTGAAATAGCCAGAGATTTTGATTATGGCGCTACTATGTATTCTTTTTATGAAACTTTACCAACGGAGTTAACCTCTAGGATAAGTTCTGAAAATTTTAATAAAATTAATTATTTATTAAACACCTATAAGGATGGAGATTATATTCAAAAAACTAATGATGATTGTAGTCCAGATGGGAATAATCAAATAAAGGTAACTTCTTCAAATATACAACAAGCAATTTGGTGGTATTTAGAAGGAGAAATTTTAGGTTCTCGTTTTTTTGGTCCTTTAACAAAGGGCGGAACCCAAGCATTAATTTGTGATGCGGATAACTATGGAAGTAGTTTTGTACCAAGTGAGTGCGGAGATTTGATGTTATTTATAGTTGTTCCAAAAGATAGTAATGGAGATCTAAAACAAAGTGTAATTGGAGCATATCCAATTTCTTGTGCAGGAATGGGTTCAGGTACTGCTTGGGCTGATGGAAAATATGGAATTGGTTTTACTGGAAATAATTGGGCCACTTATTTTGGAATGGGATGTACATATGAACCAGAATAAAACAAGTTTTTAATAATTTAAGATAAATTATTAAAAGATCTAATAAAAATATAATTACTAAAAACAAAATCTCTGAGAGTTTATGAGTTCTCAGAGATTTTAATTTTTTTTATAAGAAATCTATAAGAGGGATATTTTAATATGGATTATTAACCTGTATAATTTTTAATTAATGTTAGGTAACAATTCTCTTTATTTTATTAAAGTATTGTTTTGATAAGATATTTTCTTGTAATAAAAACAAAGGCTAAATAATTGGATAATATGACCGTTTTTAATAAAGTGTTATAGTAAATATTTAAAAGATGTAATTAACATTATTGATAAAACCCTAATTGTTTTCTTTCCAATAATTTTCCCACCCTAAATTTGTAAAACAAGGACCTTGTGTTGCTTCAGAAAATTTAATATCAGGATGGAATGCATTCCATTCCATTACTTTAATAACTTCATTTTCGTCAACTACCATGTCCCATCCAACACATCCTATATAAGGGATTTTTCGATGTAATTCTAAGGCAGTTTTAATACATTTATCAAAAAAAGGTATTATTTTATTTTTGAATGGTATGTTAGTATCAGGGTGTTTTTCAATTGCTTGCCAATGGCTAACATAACCATAATTATCTAATTTGCCATTTTTTATATTTACAGCAATAATAACATCTGAAACCGCATTTACGTGCTTGTCTTTTTGTTGCCCAAATCTTACAAAACTTGCTCTTACAGAAGGAATTCCACTTTTATCAGAAATTGTTGTTATACGTATTGTAGCAACGGATAATGGAGTAAATTCGCTAAAAAAAGAATGTTGGTTGATAAAATTTTGGAAAACTCCATTTCCTAGTTTATGTATTTTTTTTAAATCAAATGAATCTTTATTAAAGAAAAAAACACCTAATCCTTGCATGGAAACATCTTTTTTAAAAACTACCACTTCAGAACTTTTAAACAAAAAATCTTTTAAGGTGTTTTCCGTAACAACCTTATAATCGGTTGAATAAAAAATTCCGTTTGTGAAATAAATGATGTCTGGAAAAACAGCAATATTGAATAATTGAAATGTTGTTGCTTTTTGAAAAGATAACTTACCATAATCTCCTTGTGTTTTGGGAATTACAATTTTCCAAAAATAATTGTCTGGTATCCAACCTTCTTTAAATTTTCCAGACATTGCACAATAAACATATAGCCAGTAGGCATAAATTTTAGAACCTAAAACGTCTTGAGCGTATTCGTCGGATAATTTTATGAATTTTGAATTTGTTTTACCCTTCTGTAATTCAATGTTTTTTAAGCGTATTTTAGCATCTTGTTTTTGTCGTTTTTCAAAAAGGATATTAGATATTTTATTTTTTAAGGTTTGTGCAATTAAATGTTGATTTATATCCTTCATAGTTTTCCGAGAGAAATATATTTATATGGAATAAAAAATTGGAACCAGAACTTAATTTATTAAAAACTAGTACTATAAAAGTATGAAAAATTTTAATTATTAATATTCTTTTCTATTAGAAATAATAATAAAAGGATGATTTTGATTAGGATATAAATTAATTTTAAACTTTAAATGACCAATGTAAACATAAATACAGATTAATAAAACGAAGTGAATTTAAGCTTTAATAATTCTTTTAGTAATAGGGTTTTGTGAACCTATAATTTGTAAAATATAAACACCAGGCATAAAATGGCTAATATTTACAGTATTTACACCTTTTGATAATTCTATTGAAGTAATAAACTGCCCATTATTATTATATAAAGTTCCTTTATTTAATTGAGAATTAGTTATTTCAATACTAAATTCATCATGAACAACCGTTGGATATACTTTTGCATCTAAATTTGTTAAAGAAGACTGCGAATGATTGTTGTTATTAGAAGAGTTTGCCTCAATATTAATTGTTAAAGTAGCATTGGACGTTACTAAACCATCAGAAACAGAGTATTGAAAAGAATCAACTCCAACAAAATTAAGTATGGTTGTATATTTATAGGAACCATCTCTAGCCATTTCAATTGTTCCACCTTGATTGGTAGTAAAAGTACCAGCAATTGCATTTAAATTATCGCCATCTTCATCTGTATCATTTGCAATAACACTTACGGAAGAATTAAAAACA
>DGOU01000238.1 GCA_002390165.1 Lutibacter sp. UBA4458 | reverse complement strand
CAACGGAAGTTTATATACTAGTATTCAAAATAAAATTGCCACAGTAGAGTTTTATCACCCAGCAAGCAATTCATTACCAACAGAATTATTAAATAGATTATCGAAGACATTTAATGATTTAAGTAATAATAATGAAGTACAAGTAATCATTTTAAAAAGCGAAAAAGAAGGAGCATTTTGTGCGGGAGCATCGTTTAATGAATTAATGTCTGTTACCAATTTTGAAGAAGGAAGGCAATTCTTTTTAGGATTTGCAAATGTTATTAATGCAATGAGAAATTGCTCAAAATTAATAATTGGAAGAATTCAAGGAAAAGTTGTTGGTGGTGGAGTTGGTTTGGCTGCAGCTTGTGATTATTGCCTTGCTACCGAAAAAGCTTCAATAAAACTTTCAGAACTTACTATTGGTATTGGTCCGTTTGTAATTGCTCCAGTAGTTAAACGTAAAATAGGAATTGCTGCTTTAAGCGAACTAACTTTAGATGCTACCAGTTGGAAAACTGCATATTGGGCAAAAGATAAAGGATTATACGCAAGAGTTTTTGAAACTAATAAAGAATTGGATGCAGAAGTTGATAATTTAGCGTTAAAACTTTCTAATTATAATCCGGAAGCTTTAAATGAAATGAAAAAAGTGNNGGAAAATTAGTATTGTCTGATTTTACTAAAAAAGCACTTCTAAAATTTAAAACAAAATAAATGTTAGCAAATTTTATAGGATTATTACAAAAAGTTAATATTGAAGAAAAACTAAAAAATGCCCCGCTTGATTATCAAATAACCTATTACATAACAAGTTATTTGCCATTTGTAGTTTTAGTTTTAATAGCATACTTTATGTATAAAAAAGCAAAAAATAGAAAAGATTTAGAGGATTAAATTATGGGAAAAATAAGAATTACCAAACATTTCTTTTTTGAAACTGGCCATGCTTTGTATGGTTATGATGGAAAATGTAAAAATGTGCATGGGCATAGTTATAAATTATCGGTTACAGTAATTGGAAAACCAGTTAAAGATACTAATAATGTAAAATATGGTATGGTTATCGATTTTGGAGATTTAAAAAAGATTGTAGCTTCTGAAATTGTAGATAAATTTGACCATGCTACCGTTTTTAATAAAAACACTCCACATATTGAGTTAGCTCGAGAACTTGAAAAAAGAGGGCATCATGTAATTTTAGTGAATTACCAGCCTACAAGTGAAATGATGTTGATTGATTTTGCTAAAAAAATTAAATCGAAACTTCCTGAAACAGTTAAGTTACACTCCTTAAAATTACAAGAAACAGGAACCTCACATGCTGAGTGGTTTGAAGCGGATCAGTTATAGCCTATTTGCCGTTATAACTGTTCATGGTGTTATTTAAGCCAGCAGTACCAAAAGATTTTATTAATTCAGAAGCTTTGGTTAATCTTTCAGGTAAAAGTTTAATATCATCTGAACTCCATTCTCCTAAAACAAAATCGCATTGTTTTCCTTTTGAAAAATCTGAGCCTACGCCAAATCTAAAACGAGCATATTTTTGACTTTGTAAAATAGCATTAATATCTTTTAATCCATTATGCCCGCCATCACTTCCTTTTGCTTTTACACGCACCGTGCCAAAAGGCAAGTTGATATCATCACAAACAATCAATAAATTTTCTAATGTAATTTTTTCTTTGGTTAGCCAATATTTAACAGCTTTACCGCTTAAATTCATGTAGGTAGATGGTTTTAAAAGGAAAAAAGTTCTTCCTTTAAATCTAAATTTAGCAATGGAACCTAGTTTTTGAGTTTCAAAATTAACGGATTCTTTACAAGCTAATTCATCTAAAATTTTAAAACCAATATTATGCCTAGTATTGCTATATTTTTCTCCAATATTTCCTAAACCTACAATTAAGAATTTTTTCATTTTTAGGGTAGCTGTTTTTTCATTTTTTAAACCAAACAATAACTGAAATAAATTCATTTTACAAAAGTAATAAAAAGAACTTGTTTTTGGTTTTCAAAAAAAAAGCGTTGCAATTTGCAACGCTTTTTAAAATATTTACAGAAAGTTTATTCTTCTGATTTTTCTTCAGTTGCTTCAGCTGCTCCTTCTTCAGTTCCTTCTTCTCCTTCTTCTTCAGCCAATTCATCATCAATAGCTGCACGTGCAGTTCTAACTTGAACTACTACCGTATTTTCAGGATGTAGAATAGTAAATTTTTCACTTTCTAATTCAGTAGTATATAATTTACTTCCTATTCTCAATTTTGAAATATCTGCATTTATAAAGTCAGGTAAATCAGCAGGTAATGCTCTTACATGTAATTTACGCATTGGAAAACGTAATGAACCACCATTTAAAACTCCAGGTGCGTTACCAACTAATCTTACAGGAATATTCATAGTTACTAGTTTATCATCAAATAATTGATAAAAATCAACATGTAAAATTTTATCAGTAACTGGGTGAAATTGAATGTCTTGTAATATTGCGTGATATTTAGTGCCTTCTATTTCAATCGTTGCAGTATATACATTTGGAGTGTACACCAAATTTTTGAATGAAATTTCATCCGCTGAAAAGTGTAAAGCTTTATCCCCTCCGTATAATACGCAAGGTACCTTTCCAGCATTACGTAAGGCTTTAGTTGCTACTTTGCCCACGCTTTCTCTTTGAGATCCTTTGATTGTAATTGTTTTCATTTATTATTATATTAATTATTTACATTAAAAATTGTCCACTAATGGATGTGTTACTTTGCACTTTATGCATTACATCAGCGAATAAAGTGGCGCAAGATACTACTTTTATTTTAGAACTTGTTCTTTTTAAAGGAATTGTATCGGAAACTATTAATTCCTGTAATGAAGATTTTTCAATTTTCTCATAAGCGTTTCCAGATAAAATAGGATGTGTACAAATTGCGCGAACGCTTAAGGCTCCTTTTTCCATCATTAAATCAGCTGCTTTGGTTAAAGTTCCTCCTGTATCAATCATATCATCTACAATAATTACATGCCTGTCTTTTACTTCTCCAATTAACTCCATAGAAGAAACTTCATTAGCTTTTAAACGCTGTTTATAGCATATTACTACTTCGCTTTTCAAAAATTTAGAATAGGCATAAGCACGTTTGGAGCCACCCATATCTGGAGAAGCAATGGTTATATTATCTAAATTTAATTGATGAATGTAAGGTAAAAATATAGTGGATGCGAATAAGTGATCTACTGGTTTTTCAAAAAAACCTTGAATTTGATCTGCGTGTAAATCCATGGTCATTATTCTTGTTGCACCAGCGGTTTGGAGTAAATTAGCAACTAATTTAGCTCCAATAGCAACCCTAGGTTTATCTTTTCTATCTTGTCTTGCCCAACCAAAATAAGGCATTACTGCGGTAATATGACGTGCAGAAGCTCGTTTTGCGGCATCTAACATTAATAGCATTTCCATTAAGTTATCTGCATTTGGAAAAGTAGAACCAATTATAAATATTCTTCTACCTCTTACAGATTCAACAAAAGCTGGTTGAAATTCACCATCACTAAAATGGGAAATAGCAACTTTCCCTAATTTTGTACCATAACTTTTAGCAATTTTTTCAGCTAATTCAGTACTTTGTTCACAAGCAAAAATTTTAGGTTCTAGTTTTGGGTTTTCCATTTTTGTAGTATTAATTAGTTGTGTGTGTTGTTTGTTGGGTGCAAATTTAAAATTATTTATGACGCAATTAAACAACTTAGTTAACTTTTTCTGTTTTAGGTGAAAATTATTTATAAATTTGCAATCCAATTTAGTAAAGCCTCGATCCTAC
>DGOU01000015.1:10280-14113 GCA_002390165.1 Lutibacter sp. UBA4458 | reverse complement strand
TCTAGATTCGGTTACATATCTTTTGTCTTTTTCTTCCCCATAAATGGCATCGGAAAAGTCTTTGTCATAAGCAGACATTGCTTTCGCAATAGTTTTGGAAGCACCACCTGCTCTAAAAAAATTCCGAACCGTTTCTTGACCAGCACCTATTTCAGAAAAGGAACCGTAAATGTTTTCATTCAGATTAATTTGTAAAGATTTCTGTTTAATAGTAAGTACCTTACTAATTTCTTTATCTCCTTTTAGTTTAATAGACATTTTTTGTTCGATTTTTTTAGTAATTGCAAAATTACTAAAATCAAAGTAAAAAAAAAAGAGAGTAATTTATTAAAATCACTCTCTTTAAAATGCGGTATATAAGTTTTTTTACATACTTTTTAGTTCGCTAACTAATTTAGTTAAAACATCTTTTGCATCACCAAACAACATAGAAGTTTTTTGATTATAGAATAATTCGTTTTCAATACCTGCATAACCAGGTTTCATACTTCGTTTATTCACTATAATATGTTTTGCGTTTTCAACTTCTAAAATTGGCATGCCGTAAATTGGACTTGAAGGATCGTTATGAGCTGCAGGATTTACAACATCATTTGCGCCTACTACAAATACAACATCGGTACTAGCAAATTCCGGATTTACATCTTCCATTTCAGCTAATTTATCATATTCTACATTAGTTTCGGCTAATAGTACATTCATATGGCCTGGCATACGACCTGCAACTGGATGTATAGCGTATTTAACGTCTATTCCTTTGCTATCTAATAATTGTTCTAATTCGTGAATAACATGTTGTGCTTGAGCAACCGCTAAACCATAACCTGGAACTATAATAACTCGTTGAGAGTAATTCATTAAAATTGCTACGTCACTTACAGATGCTTTGGTAATACTTCCTGTAATTTCATGACCTTCAGCATCATCACCTCCGCTACTACCAAAAGCTCCAAAAATAACATTAGATAAAGAACGATTCATAGCAGTACACATGGCAAATGTTAAAATTGTTCCTGCTGAACCTACTAAAATACCACCAGTTAACATTACCATATTTCCGTATAAGAAACCTGCAAATGCAGCTGCTAAACCAGTAAAAGAGTTTAATAATGAAATAACTACGGGCATATCAGCTCCACCAATTGGGATAACTAATAAAATTCCGTAGGCTAATGCAGAGAAAAATAATAGATATAAAAATAATTGGCTAGATGTGCCGCTCATAGTTATGAAAACTCCAAAAACTATTATACCAATTAATACTAAGTTATTTAATAAGTTATATTTTGGTAAACGGATTGGTTTTTTAAAAGTTCCATTTAATTTTCCTAACGCAATCATACTACCTGCAAAAGAAACACTACCAATTACCATACCAGCAACTATTGTTGCTATATGTAACGGGTTTCCAACATTATGATGAAATTCAATTAATCCAATTAGTGCAGCACTGGCACCACCCATACCGTTAAATAAAGAAACTAATTCTGGCATTTTGGTCATATCTACTTTTTTGGCAATAAGCCAACCAACAATAGTTCCTATTACAATTGCAATTGCAATTAACACATAAATTTTTGTTGAAACTTCTCCTTGATACAAGAAAAGAGTTCCAAAAATGGCTATGGTCATACCAGCAGCAGCAATTAAATTTCCTCTACGAGCTGTTTCAGGATGACCTAACATTTTTAATCCAACAATATAAGTTATTGATGCGATTAGGTAAATAAATTCGAGACTAAATATATATTCCATTATTTTTTCTTTTTAAACATTTCTAACATGCGGTCGGTAACTACAAATCCACCAACTACGTTTAAAGTTCCTAGTAAAACAGCGACAAAACCTAAGGATATAGCTAAAATATTGTTAGGATCTGCATCTAACATTACTAAAATAGCTCCTATAATGATAACACCGTGAATGGCATTTGCACCAGACATTAAAGGGGTGTGTAACACTGCTGGCACGTGGCCAATTACTTCAACACCAACAAAAATCATTAATACAACTATGTATATCATTTGAAGGTTACTACTTATAAAATCTATAAATTCTGTCATAATTATTTAGTATTTCCGTTATGTCTAATTGTTCCTTCCTTTATAATAAGAGTTTGGTCTGTAATTTCTTCCTCTAACTCCCATTTAAATTTGGTTTCGTCTGTTAAATGCATAATAAAATTATACATATTTTTAGCATATAAATCACTAGCATTTGTAGAAACGCTTTCTGGAGCAATAGATGTTCCAATAATTTTTACGCCATGTTCTATTATGGTTTTGTTGTATTTGCTTATCTCACAGTTACCTCCTTGTGCAGCAGCTAAATCAATAATAACTGCACCATTTTTCATTTGTTTAACTTGCTCTTTGGTAATTAAAACTGGAGACCTTCTTCCTGGCACCATAGCCGTAGTAATTACTAAATCAGCTTTAAATAATGAAGTATTTACAGCTTCTTTTTGTCTGCGAGCATAATCTTCAGAAGCTTCTTTTGCATAACCACCTTCCGATTTTTCTCCGGTATTATCCACAGAAATAAATTTAGCACCTAAAGATTCTGTTTGTTCTTTGGTTTCTATTCTAATATCTGTTGCTTCAACTACAGCTCCTAAACGTTTTGCTGTTGCTATTGCTTGTAAACCTGCAACACCAACACCATAAATTAAAACTCTTGATGGAGTAATGGTTCCTGCGGCTGTCATCATTAATGGAAATATTTTAGTCATTTCATAAGCGCCTAAAATAACAGCTTTATAACCAGCTAAATTACTTTGAGAACTTAAAATATCCATATCTTGTGCTCTAGAAATTCTAGGAATTGCATCCATTGAAAAAGCAGTTGCACCTTTTGCAGCGATAGCTTCAATTAATTCAGGATGTGATTTATGGAACAGTTGACTCATTAAAATATGGTGGTTATCTACCAATTTTAAATCTTCTTCAGTAAAAGGATTAATTTTTACTAAAATGTCTGCTTCTTTAAATACAACACCTCTTTTTTCAACTACAGCTCCTATTTTGGAATAATCAGAATTTTTAAAAGAAGAAGCATGACCAGCATCTTCTTCTACAATAACTTCAAATCCTTTATCTATAAGTTGTTTTGAAATAGTAGGTGAAATAGAAACTCGTCTTTCGCCTTTTTGAGTTTCATTTAAAATGCCTATTTTCATATAGTTTTGGTTTTAATATTTGTTTTAATTATATAGTTTGTCAAATTTAAAATTTAAAGGTTCAATAAACTAAAAAAAACTAGTTTTTTAACTAGTTTTAATACATAAATTCAAGTGTTACAAAACGTAAAAAAATAACGATACTATTTTTATTTTTTTTGCAAATTAAATCCATTAATTCCCTTTTTTTAATTTGATGGTAAAAATACGTATTTAAGTATATTCAAAAGTTGATATAAGTCAGATTTTAAATTATTTTTGTGGTAATTACTGTTTTAATGAATATTATGTAATAAATATTACAGAATGATGATTATTCTATCTTCAATTTTATAAAAATTACTTTATTAGCTCATAAATTGTCAAAATAATAAAGATTCGTTGTATTTTTATCGTTTAATATGAAAATTAAAATTACGTTTTTAGGTACTGGTACCTCGCAAGGTATTCCTGTTATAAATTGTAAACACCCTGTTTGTTTTTCAGAAGACAGCCGAGATAAACGGTTGCGTTCTTCTATTTTAATTGCCTGGGATAATTATTCGTATGTAATTGATTGCGGTCCTGATTTTAGATATCAGATGTTAAGAGCCGAGGTGAACAAAATAGATGGAATTTTATTTACTCATGAACATGCCGATCATACTTCAGGGTT
>DGOU01000015.1:6488-10136 GCA_002390165.1 Lutibacter sp. UBA4458 | reverse complement strand
ATTAGTATTTTACATAATAAATTACCTATTTTTGGTTTCAGATTTGGTAAAATAGCTTATTTAACAGATGTAAAAACCATTGCAAATACAGAAATAGAAAAATTGAAAAATTTAGATGTTTTAATTATTAGTGCTTTGCGAATTAAGCCTCATAAATCTCATTTAAACTTAGAGGAAGCTTTACAATTAATTGAAATTATTAAGCCTAAAAGGGCATATTTAACGCACATAAGTTACTTATTAGGTTTTCATAAAGAAGTTGAAAAGATATTACCTACAAATGTTTTTTTAGCTTATGATAAACTAAAACTTGAAGTATAGTGTCTTAAAATATAGTTTATTAATAAATTAACACAACACTATAATTTTAAATAAAATAGAGTTCAAATTTAAAATTAAAATTACCTTTGCACTTTCAATTTTACTTTATATGAATTCATTAATAATAGCTGTTTTTATACTTAGCTGGTTTACTTTTGCCTTTTCTAAAAAACTGTCGTATTGGTATGTGTTTGTGTTAGAATTGATACTTTGGATTAGCACTTCATATTTAGCTATACATGTTTTAATCTCTGGGAATGATTATATTTCTGAGCTAATTTCTAATTTTTATTTTAATCCATTAACCATAAAAATAGATAGACTTACTGCCTTTTTTATATTACTCATTAATTTTACATCACTTAGTAGTTATATATATGCAAAACAATATTTACAACCTTATTTAAAAGAAAAAAGCAGGTTTAATTTTTCATTACATTACTTCAACTTTTTTTTATTGAATTTTGCTATGTTATTTGTGGTTATGGTTTCTGATGCAATTGGTTTTTTACTAGCGTGGGAATTAATGTCTTTAAGTAGTTTTTTTCTAGTAATATTTGAAAGTGATAAACCTAACATAATTAAAACAGGAATAAAGTATTTAGTCCAAATGCATATTGGATATTTGTTTTTGGTTGCAGGATTTGTAGCGGTTTATTTTAAAACAGGCATTTTTGGATTTGAAGGAATAAAGCATTTGATAGAAAGTACTAGTTTAAATTATGGCTTATCTAGTAATTTTTGGCTGTTTATTTTATTTTTTATTGGGTTTGGTATTAAAGCTGGTTTTTTTCCATTGCATTCGTGGTTACCACATGCGCATCCTGCAGCACCATCTCATGTTTCTGGGTTAATGTCTGGAATTATGATAAAAATGGGAATTTATGGCATTATAAGAATTTTATTTAATTTACCTGAATTAGATTTAAGTATTGGATTGTTTATATTTTTAATATCCATATTTACAGGTGTTTTTGGTGTAATGTCAGCAATTGTTCAACACGACTTAAAAAAATTATTAGCTTTTCATAGTATTGAAAATATTGGTATTATAGGTATAGGAATTGGGTTAGGAGTTTTAGGAGAAGTGTACCATCAACCAGCTATTGCTGTTTTAGGTTGGGCAGGAGCATTGCTTCATATTGTAAATCACTCTTTGTTTAAATCCTTACTATTTTATGCAGCAGGTTCGGTTTATTTAAAAACGCATACAAGAAATTTAAATAAGCTAGGTGGATTAATAAAAAAAATGCCATTTACTGCGTTTGCTTTTTTAATTGGCGCAATTGCTATTAGTGGTATTCCGCCATTTAATGGCTTTATTTCTGAATTTATAATTTATAACGGTTTTTTTGAAGGAATTAAACAAAGTGGTTTAGTTTTTCCTATGTTAATGATGTTTGGAGTTTTAGCATTAGCTTTAATAGGAGGATTGGCAATGTTTTGTTTTACTAAGGCTTTTGGAGTAGTATTTTTAGGAACTGCCAGAAGTAATGAGGCTTCCCATGCTAAAGAAGTAGGCTGGTCTATAAAATTTGCTGAAATTTTACCTATATTTTGGATTGTAGTAATTGGCTTGTTGCCAGTTTATTTCTTTAATTTTGTCAATGTAATTTTACAAAACAGATTCCCTTTATTTCCATTTAAACAAATAGCTATTACTAATTCATTAAAATGGGTTGGTGTTTTAGGAATTATTTTAATTGTGGTTATTGCTTTATTTTATGCTATTCGAAAATTAATTTTAAAATCGAAAAAAGTAGTTTATGGTCCAACTTGGGGTTGTGGCTATACTGCCGCTAATGCAAGTGCTAATCAATATAATGCATCTTCCTTTGCGGCTAACTTTAAAAGAATTTCCAATCCTGTTTTTGTAGATTTAAGCTCTGAAATTGAATATGGAGATGAAGAAATATTTCCAGAAAAAAAGAACTTTAAAACTCATGTAGAAGATAAATTAGAGTTTAAATTAATAGTACCAATAGCTAATACTATTTTAAAATATGTTAAAAAAATAGCAGTCTTGCAAACAGGTAAAATTCAAGATTATATTTTGTATCCATTAATTTTTATAATTGTAATGATTGTATTAACTATTCTAAATATTATATAATGATAAGTTTTATTTTAATACTAATTAGCGCAATTTTTTTTCCAGGAATTATTGCAATTACTAAAGCTAAATTTAGTGGAAGGAAAGCTCCTTCTGTACTGCAACCTTGGTTTGATATTATTCGTTTATCAAAAAAAGGAAGTGTTTTTAGTACCACTACAAGTATTATATTTCAAATATCACCAGTTTTAAACTTTGTAATTTTAATTGCAGTTGCTTTAATTATACCTTTTACCAATAAGTTTCCAGGTATTATTCATTTTCAAGGCGATTTTTTAATTTTTATTTATCTATTAGCATTAGGTAAATTTTTCTTGATTATTGGAGCATTGGATGTTGGTAGTGGTTTTGAAGGAATGGGTGCAAACCGAGAAGCGTTATATTCTATGTTAGCAGAGCCTGCCTTTTTTATGGTAATTGCTACGTTGGTTTTATTAACCGGAAATAGTTCTTTTTCTGACATGTTTAGCGGACTAAACTTAAACCTATATTCAGCTATTTTGTTTGTATTATTAGCTTTATACATATTAGTTCAATTTGCTATGATTGAGAGTAGCAGATTGCCAGTAGATGATCCAAAAACACACTTAGAATTAACTATGATTCATGAAGTAATGGTATTAGATAATAGCGGAATAGATATGGCAATGGTAAATATTGGGAATTCCTTAAAATTTTCAATTTTTGGAGCTATTATGGCAAATATAATATTAGCAATTTGGCCAATAAATTTAGTGTTAAGCATTTTAATTTTTTTAGTGGTGGAATTGATTTTTGCTTTATTAGTAGGGTTTTTAGAAAGTTTTAAAGCTAGATTAAAACTTATTTACAATTCCCAATTTATTTTAACAATATCTAGTATTGGGGTAGTATTGTTTTTAATGATTTTATTATTAAAAAACCAACTATAGTATGAATGCATTATTTATTTTATTGTTTGCAGTTTCTATTTTTTACTTTTCAATTTCAGTAAATGTAAAAACGTATATTCATTTATTAGGAATTCAAGGAGTCCTTTTATTTTTAATTTCATTAAATGGTTTACATGAATTAAGTTATGTTCATTTAATATTTGTTGGGTTAGAAACGTTGCTTTTTAAAGGAATAATAATTCCTGTTTATTTATTAAATATTGCTAAAAAAAATAAAGTAACGAACATTAAAAATTTTAAGGCGCGTAGAAAAATGAAGGGTTTTTATTTAATTTTAACCAC
>DGOU01000015.1:1734-6416 GCA_002390165.1 Lutibacter sp. UBA4458 | reverse complement strand
GTTTTAATGGGACTTATTTTTATAGTTATAAATAAAAATATAACCCTTCATATTATCAGCTTTATTATTATTGAAAATGGTGTTTTTTTAATGGCAATTGCTATTGGTAACCAAATGCCAATGATGGTAAATACTGCTATTTTGCTTGATTTATTTGTAAGTGTATTAGTATTAGGAGTTTTCTTTAACAAACTAGCTTATCATTTTCATGATGATTCGAGTGATATTTTATCTAAATTAAAAGATTAGACCATGTTGTATGTATATTTTTTGATAGCTGTTTTTTGTGCAGGAAGTATTTTTTTATTGAAAAATAAAAAGATAATGCATTTTTTGGTATATGGCTTTAATTTAGTTCAGTTACTATTTACAATTTATCTTTTTAGAGAATTAGGATCTTTAAAAATGGCCTTTTTTAATTATGATAGTATTAGTGTTTTATTCGCATTTATATTAGCAGTATTAAGTTTTGTTGCTGCCGTACATTATCAGATTTATGAGTATAATCAGCAACAATCTATTAGAACGGTTCAAATACATAATGCTGTTTATATAGGATTTAATGTGGCATTAATGGGCGTTTATTTAAGCAGTCAGTATGGTTTACTTTGGGCTTTTATTGAAGCAACTACATTAACAGGCGCAACATTAATATACCACGATAGAAAAAAAATTGTTTTAGAAGCTGTTTGGAAATACGTTTTTGCATGTTCTGTTTCTATTACTTTAGCTTTTGTAGGGATATTATTATTAAGTGTTTCTGCACAAGAAGTAGGATTATCAGACTTATCATTTCAGTTATTAAAAAACAGTGCATTGCAAATGAATCCAATTTGGTTAAAATCTTCCTTTCTATTTATATTGGTTGGTTTTAGTGTAAAAATGGGAATAATTCCAATGTTTAATGTAGATATTGATGCAAAGGATGTAGCGCCATTTCCAATTGGGGCATTATTTTCAAGTGTTTTATTAAATGCTGGTTTTTTAGCAGTTTATCGTTTTTATCAAATGTTTCATACTACAAGTATAGCCTCTTGGATGAATCATGTTTTACTTATTTCTGGAGTATTAACTTTATTTTTTGCAGCAGCTTATTTATTAAAAGTAAAAAACTATAAGCGTATGTATGCCTATTCAAGTATGGAACATGCGGGCTTGGTAATTATAGCTTTATCCTTAGGAAAAGCTGGTGTTTTAGCTGCATTTTTACATTTAACATTTCATTCTATAGTAAAATCAGGTTTGTTTTTTCAAATAGGACAAATTATGCGATTAAATAATGGTGTAAAAATAAATATAACTGGTTATTTTTATCAAAATCCATTAGGAGGTTTGTTGTTATTATTTGGTTCATTAGCTATATTAGGTTTACCGCCATCTGGGTTATTTATAAGCGAACTGCTTATTTTTAAAAGTTTACTATTAAACCAACATTGGGTTTTGGTAGTTTTTATATTATTAGCTTTAAGCGTTATATTTTATATTTTGTTAAAAGATGTTTTTAAATTATTGTTTTTTCCAGCTACACATAAATTTGAGACGGATTTAAGAGGGACAGCAATAGAAAATTCCTTACAAATGGTATTGATTTTTTTAAGTATTTATTTTGGAGTAATTCAAAATCATTATTTATTTGACTTAATTCAAGCTGCAATTTAGAAATTATGAGTAATAATAAATCATATAGTTATGTAAGTGTTCAAAACACATCTGCAATTGAATTCTCAAATATTCCAATGCTTTCTTATGAAGTGTTTACAGAACAAGTTTTAGCTTATTTTAATGCTAAAGATGAAATACATTGCTTGCAATATTTTGCCATTCCAAAAGATAAAGGATTTCAGTTCATAATAATATTAGCAAATGATGCTACGCATGAAATTCTGCTTTTTGGACATGAAATACAAGCTTTAAATACTAAGTTAGAATCCTTAACACAACATATAAATGCATTTCACATTTTTGAACGAGAAATACATGAAAACTTTAACATTACTTTTTTAAATCATCCTTGGTTAAAGCCTGTTAGGTTTTCAGAAAATAGAGCGGATAAATCTAAGAAAATTAGTAATTATCCATTTTATAAAATTGAAGGAGATGAATTACATGAAGTAAGTGTTGGACCGATTCATGCTGGAATAATAGAACCTGGTCATTTCCGATTTTTATGTCACGGCGAAATGGTAAAACATTTAGAAATTCAATTAGGTTGGCAGCATAGGGGAATTGAATCTTTAATAATTACCAAAAATAAATGGTTACAAAGAAGCATTTTAGCGGAGAGTATAACAGGAGATTCTACAATTGCTCATAGCTTAGCTTTTACAAATACTATAGAATCTTTGGCAGAAATTAAATTAGATGATAATTTAATTTTAGAAAGAAGTATTGCTTTAGAATTAGAACGAATTGCCATTCATACAGGAGATTTAAGTGGTATGAATACGGATGTGGCTTATCAATTAGGAAGTGCAGTATTTGGAGCCTTAAGAACTCCAATAATTAATTTTACACAACGATGGTGCGGGAATAGATTTGGCAAAGGTTTAATTAGGTTAGGAGGGACCAATTATCCTTTAAATAATGATTTA
Organism: Lutibacter sp. UBA4458; assembly: GCA_002390165.1. Lineage (GTDB taxonomy): Bacteria > Bacteroidota > Bacteroidia > Flavobacteriales > Flavobacteriaceae > Lutibacter. The sequence goes on along the minus strand of DGOU01000015.1, from coordinate 3,825 downwards.
AAAATTGATTTAGCTACAGTTTTAATTGAATTTGAAAAGAAATTTAAGGAGATGGCAGAAAAAATGTTCAATTTGCCAAGTGTTATAAAACGTTTTGATGGTATTGGTGCTGTTTCTACTACTAAATTAAAAATGTTGGGTGTTGTTGGAATGGTAGCCAAAGCAGGAGGAATTTCAAGAGATATTCGAAAAAGTCATCCTTTTTTAGCATATCAAAATTTAAATTTTGAACATGTTCAGTTTGAGCATGGCGATGTAATGTCTAGAGGTTTAGTTCGTTATCATGAAGTTTTACAATCTATTTCTTTAATAAAAGAATTAATTAAGTTACACAAAAACGAAGAGGAATTTCAAAAACCATTGTATCAATTAAATTTGAAATCAAATAAATTTTGTACTAGTGCTGTTGAGGGTTGGAGAGGAGAAATTGTGCATACGGCAATTACCGATGAAAAAGGGAATTTAAAGCAATATAAAATTAAAGATCCTTCTATGCATAACTGGAAAGCTTTGGAATTGTCTCTACGAAATTTAGAAATTTCAGATTTTCCAATTAATAATAAAAGTTACGATTTGTCGTATAGTGGTCACGATTTATAGATAAAAATATGATTTTAGGCGAAATAAATATTGTAAAACATCAAGGAAAACAATTTATAAAAGATTTAACTTCGGTTACTTTACCAAATACTTTTAGAGGTATTCCAATTATTTCTGAGGATAAAGTAGCAGAAAATGAAATTATAGATTTTTGCCCAGTAAATGCAATAAGCTCAAAAAATAATAAGCTTTCTATTGATTTAGGAAAATGTTCTTTTTGTGGCGATTGCCAACATCAATTTTCTTCTAAAATAAAGTTTTCTAATCATTATAAAATGGCTACTAATGTGAGAGAAAATTTGGTGATAAATCAAGGTGATCCAACTGAAATTAAATTAGATGCTTTAGCAATTCGAAAAGAAATTAAAAGTATTTTTAAAAGGTCTTTAAAACTTCGTCAAGTATCAGCAGGAGGAGATAATAGTAATGAACTTGAATTAGGAGCTTGTGGAAATGTTAATTTTGATATGGGACGTTACGGCATTGAATTCACAGCATCACCTCGTCATGCAGATGGTATTGTACTAACAGGACCAATTACCAAAAACATGGCAGAAGCTTTAGAGATAGCTTTTAATGCCGTACCTGAACCACGAATTTTAATTTTAGCTGGTACAGATGCAATTAGTGGTGGAATATTTGCAGAAAGTAACGCCATTCAACGTGATTTTCTTAAAAAATATCCTGTAGATTTATATATTCCTGGAAATCCAACTCATCCACTTACTTTTATAAATGGCGTTTTAGAATTAACAAGAAAGAAATTTAGAAGATAAATTAAACTTCAAATCTAAATTATAGCTGAGTAAAATATTACAAGTTATTGATTTAGTGTATTTTATAATTATATTGACATTCCTGCCTTTACAGGAATGACATCCTTTTTTTTACTATAGAATTCTTAAATCACTAATAATCAGAAGGATTTAGGTCTAACTTAGGTTCAATATATTTTTTTAGGTTAGAAGTTAAAATAGTATCTAATTCTTGTGTGTTTTCTTTGGATGTTTTGGTGAATAATATTCCAAAAATAGCATGTTTAATAATAGATATTTTTCGTAATTCTAAGGGGTTTTCAAAATCTTTTAACAATAAATCGTAATCAAATTTTTTGATTTGGTTATCTGCAAAACCTGAGTTGTTATTTAAAATTACAAGACTAAAAAGTTTATTTTCTTGAGTTTTAAAAATACTTTCCCAATTAGGTTCTTTACCTGTTAAAAAATAGTGATAAGGATTAAATCCGTAGGCATAATGTGCTAAATCAGCTGTAGTGCACCAACCTCCAAATCGTAAAGCATTAACTTCTATAGGAATAATTTTACCTGTACTATCTATTCTTACTTCAATATGAATAGGGAAATTGGTTGGATTTACTTTTGTAGCTAATTTATCTAAAAAACGTTGAACATTTTTAAAATGATCTTTAATTATGCCTTGTGAAGTAGTATAAACTCTATCACTTAAATCTTTACCAGATGAAAATTGATG
>DGOU01000015.1:1251-1685 GCA_002390165.1 Lutibacter sp. UBA4458 | reverse complement strand
CTCCTTTAATACATGCTTCAATTATAAAATTATTGGTATTAACTACTTCATTTGGATAATATTTTTTTACTTCAGAAATTTCGTTTTTAATTATATTTACAACTTTTGGCCATTCTTCTAAAGTTGTAACTTTATGAACCCCAAGGCTAAAAAAACCAACAGTAGGCTTAATAATAAATGGAAATTTAAAATTAGTAACAGAAATAGTATCTAATTCATTAAATTTTAATCCTTTAAAAAAATAATTTGGAAATAAATCTTGTACGGTATTTCTAAATTTTAATTTATTTTTAAATACTTTAATTTCCTCAGGTCTGTTAGAAAATTGTAAGTTATTTTCTACCCAGCTTATGGCATTTTCAGAGTTAGAATAAATAGGAATAGTTGGTTTTTCCTTTACAAACTTTATAGCTTCTTTTTCAGATATCCAATTT
>DGOU01000015.1:0-1246 GCA_002390165.1 Lutibacter sp. UBA4458 | reverse complement strand
GAAGTTGCTACAACTGGTAGATTATATTTTTTAAGAGTATCAATTAAAAATTTGGAAATGTAAGGTTTGTCAATTAGTATCATTTTGCTATGTAATTAGTTATTTACAATAGCTGTAAATAAGTATGCAAAATTACTTTAAATTGACGAGATTTTTTATTGACAATTGTATTTTTTTGGAATAATCATTATTGGAATATGAAGATTATCTAATAAATTATATTCAATACTTGAAATAAATAATTTTTCAAAAAAGTTATGGGTATGATGACCAATTATTAATAGTTCGGCATCCCAATCTTCAGTCATTTTTATTATTTTATGTAAGGGCAAACCTATAGTTTCAAAATCACTGATTTTAATTTTTGGATTATTCTTTTTTATTTTATCCATAAGTGTTATGGCTTTTTCTTTTTCATTTTCTTCAATTACAAAAGGCATAATTCCTGCAGCAATATTTCCTATAGAATACCTTACTACATAAACTATTTCTAAAGTGGCTTGTACTTGTTTTGCTAGTTTTGTAGCACAATTTACAGCGTTTAAAGCGGATTCACTTCCGTCTATGGCAACTAATATTTTAGAAATCATCTTCGTATAATCTTAATTTATTTTTTAAAGAATTTAACTCGTTATTTAAATATTCTACTTTTTTAAGCAGATTAAAAGCTACATCAATTCCTTGAATATTTATATTTAAGTCATGATGCATTCTAATCATTTTTTCAACGTCATTAATAGTTTCAAGAGAAACACAAGGTGTTTTTTTATGAGTAATTATTTCTATTAAACCTACATCGTGTAATTGATTAAAAAAAGAAATTTCTAATTGATAATTAGCACAAAGGTCGCTTATGGATATAAATTCAGTTCCTTTCATGGTTTTCTTTGTTTTGCAAGTTTATTAAATAGTTCTATTTCTTCTTCCGTTAAATTGGTTGGGGTTTTTAGTTGATACGTTATATATAAATCGCCAAATTCTCCTTCTTTTTTGTAAACAGGAAATCCTTTTCTTTTTAATTTTACTTTAGTATTGTTTTGGGTTTCAGGCTTTATTTTTAGTTTTACTTTTCCATTAAAAACGGGTACTGTAATTTCGCCACCTAAAATTGCGGTATATAAATCTAAATCAATAATAGCATATAAATTATTATTATCTCGTTTAAAAATAGAGTGATTTTTAATAGTAAATTTTATGTGTAAATTTCCATTTGGACCTCCGTTTATACCTTTACCACCGTGACCTT
>DGOU01000259.1:6656-6954 GCA_002390165.1 Lutibacter sp. UBA4458 | reverse complement strand
TTTATTTTAGAAAAGTTGAAAGTTGGTATTTAAAAGAATTATTAAAAAAAAATGAAGATTACGTTATATCTGTTGGAGGAGGAACTCCTTGTTATGGAAATAATTTAAATGAGATTAAGAAACATGCAAACTCTATATATTTAAAAGCATCTATTAAAGTTATTTATAGCAGATTATTATTAGAAAGTGATAAAAGACCGTTAGTTTCTGAAATACCAAAAAATAAATTAGAAGAATTTATAGCCAAACACTTATTTGAAAGAAGAAATTTTTATGAACAGTCAGATAATACCATAGA
>DGOU01000259.1:5572-6492 GCA_002390165.1 Lutibacter sp. UBA4458 | reverse complement strand
CCGTACATTAAAGTAGTTCCAGAATTTAAAACATCATCTACTAAAACTAAGGCTTTATTTTTAAATAATTCTTTATCCGCAGTAGTATTAATAGACTTTATAGGATTTTTTTTATCCATAATAACTTCTACTAATTGCACTTTTAAAGAAGAAATACTTTCAATAATTTCAGCAATATTTTTTGCAAAAATAAAACCATTCCCATTAATTCCAGCTACAACAATTTCCTTTTCATTCCAATTAGCTTCATAAATTTGATAAGCAATTCGTTTGGTTTTATTTTGTATTTGTTCGTTAGTTAAAATTATAGAATCTGGCATGGTTTATTTTTTTTCAAAGATAAAAAAGAATTCTCTTCCAAATCTAGGCTTTATTGAATTATTACATTCTTCTAATATTTTTATATTAAAAATGGTTGAAAACAAAGCTAGATATTCTTCTTTTGACCCTCCAAATGGAGGTCCTTCTTCAGTTAATTCAAAATCAAATAATAATCCTATTAATTTTCCTCCTTTATTTAATAAACTTTTCATTTTAGAGGCATAACTATTTCTCATTTGAGGATTTATTGCACAAAAAAAAGTTTGTTCAATAATTAAATCGTAGGTTTTAGTATGGTCAAAAAAATCTTCATTAATTAATTTCTCTTTAGGAAATTCAGGGATTTTTTCTGCTAAATTTTTTAAAGGAATTTCAGCAATGTCAATTACAGTTACATTTTTAAACCCTTGATGGTATAAATATGCTACTTCATGTCCATTTCCAGCACCAGGAATAAGTATGCTTATATTTTTATCTTTTAATTGATTTATGTATTCTTTAATAGGAGTGGAGACATACCCAATATCCCAACCGGTTTTATTTTCAATATATTTATTTTCCCAGTAAGTTTTATCAAATTTTGAATTCATTTTTTAAAG
>DGOU01000259.1:2633-5376 GCA_002390165.1 Lutibacter sp. UBA4458 | reverse complement strand
GTTAATATGTTGTTTACTGTTATTCCATAAACGGCAACTTCTTTTGATAAAGTTTTTGCCCAAGTGGTTACGGCAGCTCTAATAGAATTAGATAATACTAAATGTTCTAAAGGCTCTTTTACCGTTAACGACGTAGCATTAATAATTCTACCAAAGTTTTTCTTTTTCATGTTATCTAGTGCTAGCATAGTAGTAAAAACTACCGATTTAAATAACAAATCAAATGCTTGTTGATAGTCTTCCATATTCTTTTCAAACACAGTTCCGCCTTTTGGTCCATTGGTATTATTTACTAAAATATCAACCGTATTTACTTTAAAATATTTAGAAATAATATTTTTATAGGAAGTGAAATCTGTAAAGTCAACCACTAAAATTTTATGGTTTTGATGGTTATCTACATTTAATTCAGACTTTACTATCTCTAATTTTTCTTTATTACGAGCCATTAAAGTAACTTCTGCTCCACATTTTGCTAATTGTAATGCAATTGCTTTTCCTAAACCTTGTGTACTACCGCCAACTAATGCTTTTTTATTTTCTAAATTAATTTTCATTGGTATAATCTTCTATGTCTCTTCTGTCTTTTTTTGTAGGTCTGCCAACTCCTTTTTTTCTATAATAATCTTTTGAATATTTTAATAATTCAACCTTTTCAAATTCTTCTTTAGGCGTAATATCTTTTCTATAAATATCCACTAATTTAGCGCCAACTCGGTTTGTAGGAATATCTAATATTTCTATTTGATAATTTATTTGATTCTTTCTAATAACTAATTTATCACCATTAAAAACTAACTTAGATGGTTTCATAGAAGCATTATTTATTTTAACATGACCTTTTTTGCAGGCTTCGGTAGCAATACTTCTTGTTTTATAATATCGTATGCACCATAAATATTTATCAACTCTCATATAATAAAGTTAAAATTTTACTTTTATCTTTTGTCAAAGATAGGAAAATAGTATCTTGCGACCTCTAAAAATTAGATGGAATGAAATTCAAAAATTTACTTATAATTATTACAATTGGAATAGCTATATTTTCTTGTAGTAAAGATAATAATACCACTTCTACATTTGATGCAGCTCAACAAGCAATTGATGATGATGCTACTCTTGTGGAATACTTGCAATCTCATTATTTAAATGATGCAGATGATGGTATTTGGACTATTACTAATGGTGAAACACCTTTAATGGATGAAGTTGTTACCCAAAATATTACAAAAAATGATATTGCTTATAAATTATATTATTTAAAAGAAAATGAAGGTGTTGGTGAGGCTCCTACAAGGGCCGACTCTGTTTTAGTAACTTATACAGGTATGTTATTAGACAGTACTGTATTTGATTCTAGATCTAATATTACATGGATTTCTTTACCACTAGTAATTGATGGATGGAACCATGTTTTTCCAAATTTTAAAGGAGGAGCAAAAGTAATTAACCCTGATGAATCTTTTTATTACGAAAATTATGGTAAAGGAATTTTATTTATTCCTTCTGGGTTGGCTTATGGAAACAATGTTCAATCTTTAATTCCAGAGAATTCTCCACTTGTTTTTCAAATTACATTGCAAGATGTTAATCAATCAGATGATGATAACGATACCGTTTTATCTAAAAATGAAGATGTTGATGGTGATGGAGATGTTAGAAATGATGATACCGATGGGGATGGAGTTGCTGATTATTTAGATGTAGATGATGATAATGATGGTGTTTTAACCAAAAATGAAGATGCTAATGAAGATGGAAATCCTATGAATGATGATACTGATGGCGATGGAATTGCAGATTACTTAGATGCGGATAGTTAATAATTAATGAATAACTTACTAAAAAAAGCTTCTCAATAATGAGAAGCTTTTTTTATATATTATTGTAATATTTAGTTTATTTATTATCATTAAAAGTATAAGAAACACCAAACATAATTTGATTTGGACGCGTATCAATTACTACGTTTTCAGCATTTACAACGTTTCGTGTAATAAAGGATTCGGTTTTATTTAAACCGCGTTCCCATCTAACTTCTAAGCCTAATTTTCCTAAATTAAGTCCAACACCCATTTGAATACCTAAAGTAAAATCATCTGTTTTTATTTTGGTAATATCAATAGCATTAAACTGCGAATCTACAATAAACTGAAAAGAAGGACCTGCAAAAACATGAAGTGGACCAACAATATTAGTGCCAACTAAAAACGGAATATCAATTTTGCTCATTTTAAATTCTCCACCATAATTATCTGTTGAACTCCATGCGTAATTAGACTTTAACTGCGTATAAACAAATTCAGGTCTAATATATAAACCTAATGCAGATAATTTAGCTTGAACAAACATACCAACATGAAAACCAGCTTTATTTTTAGCTCCTGAAATTAAGTCGTTTGAAGATTCTTTTAAAGATCCATCTCCAAAGTTATTATAATTTAACCCAGCTTTAAAACCAAATTTTGTGTTTTGCGAATTACCAATAAAAAAAGTAGCAATCATTGCGAATGCTACTAATACAATTCTTTTTTTCATAATTTTATTTATTTATTATTTATCAATGTATAACGAAAATAAATATGCGTTATTTTCTTTTAAGCACATTATTAACGGCTTTAACTATAGCTTTATCATTTAACTCGTATTTTTCCATTAATTGTTCTGGAGTTCCTGATTCACCAAAACTATCATTTACAGCTACAAATTCTTGAGGAACAGGGTTGTTTTCTGACAATACTCT
>DGOU01000259.1:0-2565 GCA_002390165.1 Lutibacter sp. UBA4458 | reverse complement strand
TCTTTATCTAAAGGTTTAATAGTATGAATATTAATAACTTCCGCATAAATACCTTGTTTTTCTAATGCTTCAGATGCTTGCAAAGCCTCCCAAACCAAATGACCAGTTGCAACGATAGTAACATCTTTACCTTCAGTAAGTTGTATTGCTTTACCAATTTCAAATTTTTCATTTTCTGGCATAAAAACAGGAACTTTTGGACGTCCAAAACGTAAGTAAACTGGACCAACATGTTCAGCTATTGCAATAGTTGCTGCTTTAGTTTGGTTATAGTCGCAAGTATTAATTACGGTCATACCTGGTAACATTTTCATTAAACCAATATCTTCTAAAATTTGATGAGTTGCACCATCTTCACCTAAAGTTAACCCTGCATGAGATGCACAAATTTTAACATTTTTCCCTGAATAAGCAATAGATTGCCGAATTTGATCATATACTCTTCCTGTAGAAAAGTTAGCAAAAGTACCTGTAAAAGGAATTTTTCCTCCTATAGTCAATCCTGCAGCAATACCCATCATATTTGCTTCGGCTATTCCAATTTGAAAAAACCTTTTTGGGTGATTTTCAATAAATTTTTCCATTTTTAAGGATCCAACCAAATCCGCACAAAGTGCTACTACATTTTCATTGGAATCTCCTAATTCTGCTAATCCAGCACCAAAACCTGAGCGTGTATCTTTTTTTTCTGTAAATGTGTATTTCTTCATTTTTTATTTATTAAAAATCGGGACAAAAATAAGTTATTTCCAATTAACAAACTATAAAATAACCAATTCTTCGTATAGTTTATCAACAGGTAATCCCATTACATTAAAATAGCTTCCTTCTAATTTTTTAACCCCAATAAACCCAATCCATTCCTGAATGCCATAAGCACCCGCTTTATCAAGAGGCTGATATTTTTCTACATAATAATTAATTTCATTTGTAGATAATTTTTTAAAATAAACATTAGTTATTGCGGATACTACTTTTTCAGATATAGAAGTTTTAATACAAAACGAAGAAATAACTTGATGCATTTTTCCAGATAGTTTATGTAACATTTCAGATGCTTCTACGGTGTTTTTTGGTTTTTCTAAACATTTGTTTTCAAACCAAACAATGGTGTCTGCGGTAATTACTACAGTTTCAGGAGCTAATTCTTTCTCAAATTCTTTAGCCTTTAATTTTGCCAAATATTCGGTAATTTCTTTAGCTTTTAAATTATTAGGATAATGTTCATCAATATTTTTAATCTGTGTTTTAAAAGGAATATTTAATTCTTTAAATAATTCTTGTCTTCTTGGTGATGAAGAAGCAAGTATAATTTGATGATTTTTAAATTTATTTGCTAACATATTTTAAGGTTCAATTAAGGTAATAATAAGGATAGTATTTACTCCTAAAAACATAACTATTTTTAGTAAAATACTAATTTTATGCATTTTTTTGTAGGATTTTATTTTCCATAATTTAAGGGAAATATATAGTAAAGGTAAAATGGCTGTAAGAATTAAATAAACGTTTAGCCAAATATACTGTTTATCAAAAGTTGAGATTGTAAATAACAAAAATAAAATAGGAATTACACAAATTATTACAGTAATTTTTCTAGTTCTTTCAATTCCTATAATAATTGGTAACGTTCTCATATTTAAATTGTAATCTCCTTTTACATCTTCTATATCTTTAACTATTTCTCTAATCAAATTTATGAAAAAAGCAAAAATTCCTAATCCATAAATTATTAAAATTACAAAATATTGATTTACACTTTTAATGGAATAATTTATATCTAATATTGCTAATAAAATGAAGCTAAAAGCAACTAAAAATGATATTAAAAAGTTTCCGATAAATGGTTTTGATTTTAAATATTTAGAATACCAGTTTAGTAAAAGGCTAGTAAAAATAAAAATTAATGCTACAGATGGATTTTTAATGTAAAATGAAAAAATTACACCTAAAATAATACCCAATGTATTTATATATAAAAAATATTTTTTTGCTTTTTCAATACTTATTGTATTGCTAATAATTACAGATTTGGGTTTGTTTATTTTATCCACTTCAACATCTAAAATATCATTTAATATATATCCTGAAGCGGTAATGCAAATTATAGAAAACCAAAGTATAAAAAATTGGAGAGCACTTAAATTGGTATTGATTTCAAAAGAGTTAAATAATAGAAATTTTATTAAAAAAAGAACATAAGTTATTAGGAACAAATTTTTCCAACGAATTAGAGTGAAAAAAGTTGCTAATTTCATATTGATTAATTGAAATTCTTTTTAATTCTATCTAAACTAATTTTATTTTCTCTATCTTTTATGGTTTCCCTTTTGTCGTAATTTTTCTTCCCTTTACACAGTGCAATATCTAGTTTTGCCCAGCCTTTATCAGTTAAAAATAACTTAAGAGGAATTATAGTTAAACCAACATTTTGAACTTCTTTTTGTAACTTTTTCAGTTCATTTTTATTTAATAATAATTTTCGCTCACTTTTTGGTTTGTGATTATATGAATGTCCATAAATATATTCTTCAATAAACATATTAATTACAAATAATTCACCTT
>DGOU01000142.1:2550-2810 GCA_002390165.1 Lutibacter sp. UBA4458 | reverse complement strand
ATTGCTTTCCGCTCTCTTAAATCTGGTAAATCCACATAAATTTGACGATCAAAACGACCTGCTCTAAGTAAAGCTTTATCCAATACATCTGCACGGTTTGTAGCAGCAATTACTATAACGTTAGTATCTGTTCCAAAACCATCCATTTCTGTAAGAAGTTGGTTTAAAGTGTTTTCTCGTTCATCATTTCCACCAGTAATATTATTTTTACCACGTGATCGTCCTACCGCATCAATTTCATCAATAAATATTATAGATGG
>DGOU01000142.1:0-2476 GCA_002390165.1 Lutibacter sp. UBA4458 | reverse complement strand
GCTTTTGCTAATAAGGTTTTACCAGTTCCTGGAGGACCAACAAGCAAAGCACCTTTTGGAATTTTACCACCTAAAGAAGTATATTTTTCTGGGCTTTTTAAGAAATCTACAATTTCTTGTACTTCTTCTTTTGCACCTTCTAAACCTGCAACATCTTTAAAGGATGTTTTGACTTTTTGATCTTGGTCAAATAATTTAGCTTTCGATTTTCCTATGCTAAATATTTGTCCGCCACCGCCACCTCCGGCTCCACCAGACATACGACGCATAAAGTAAATCCATAATCCAATTAAAAAGATAAATGGCAAATACACAAAAATTTGATCTAAGAAATTAGTTTTTTCAACATTGCGAGTATCAAAGTCTAGGTCGTTCTCTGAGCGTTCCGCTCTAATTTCTTTTTCAAAATTTTGTAAATCTCCAAAATCATAAGAATATAGAGGCATACTTTCGTTATAAAAAGAGCTTTTGTCCTTTTTGAATTTTTCTTTATCTAAAGATTTTGCTTTAATATATATATCTGCAATATTTTTATTTACAATTTCAATTTTAGAGATATCATTATCTTTTAAAATAGATTTAAATTCATTTTCGCTTAATTTATGTGTAGATAAATTTCCGCTATTTAAAAATTGGTATCCTAAAATTAGAGCGAATATAATACCATACACCCAATAAAAATTGAACTTAGGGGCTTTAATATTTTTATTAATTTTTGGTTTTTTACTATTGTTAGCCATTTGTTTTTTTTAAGAATGTAACTTATTTTTTAATTAGATGCAATAGAAGTTATTTTAGCATCTCCCCATAAACTTTCAATATTGTAGAAATCACGAGTTTGTTTTTGAAAAATATGAACTACAACATTTATATAGTCTAATAAAATCCATTCCGCATTTCCTTCTCCTTCTACGTGCCAAGGTTTTTCTTTTGCTAGTTTTCCAACTTGTTTTTGTATAATACCAGAAATGGCATTAACATGGGTATTTGAGGTTCCCGAACAAATTATAAAATAGTCACAAACTGTATTTTCAATTTCTCGTAAATCTAATAGTTGAACATTTTCCCCTTTTATCTCATCAATTGCTTTTAAAATTGTTGCAATTAATGTATCAGCACTTTCATTTCTTTTTGCCATTAATTTTTTTTAGTTTGTTGCAAAGTTATTATATTTTTTTAGGAAAGTTATTGTTTTAACTAACTTTGCTAAAATTATTAAACTAAATGAATATAATCAAACTTAATGCCATTGATTCTACTAATTCGTACTTAAAAAAACTGAGTACGGAAATGGAATTAGAGGATTATACCATTGTTAGTGCTGAATACCAAACCAATGGTAGAGGACAAATGGGAACAAATTGGCAGTCTATTTTAGGTAAAAATCTAACATTCAGTATTTTAGTTAAGTTTGAGGATTTCAAAATAAGTAATCGTTTTTATATTAGTATAGCAGTTTCATTGGGTATAGTAATTACCTTAAACAAACTTACAAATGCTAATATTAAGGTTAAATGGCCTAACGACATATTGGCAGAAAAAGACAAAATAGCGGGTATTTTAATTGAAAACACTTTTAAAGGGAGAAATATAAGTCAATCAATTATTGGTATTGGTTTAAACATAAATCAAGAAAAGTTTACAAGTTCTATTAAAAATGTAACTTCTTTAATAAAATTAACTGGGCAGAAAATGGATAAAGATTTGCTATTACAGCAGTTAATAGTAAATATACAAACCTATTTTTTGTTACTTAAAGAAAATAAAATGGAGGTTTTAAAAGAGAAATATCTAAATAAATTATACGGTTTTAATTTAGAAATGAATTTTGAAGATAATAAAAATACGTTGTTTAAAGGAAAAATTGTTGGCGTAAGCGAAGATGGAAGATTGGAAATTTTGGTTGAAAATAAGACTATTCGCAAATTCAACTTAAAAGAAATTAAATTTGCGAATAGATAATTTTAACTTATAATTTTTCAGAATTTTCAATAAGCGTATCTATAAATTTTTGTAGGGGTTTTTTTACCATCATTGCCATCATTGGATTAAAATCTCCGTCAAATAGTAATTGAACTTCACAACTTTGGTCAGATACTGCGTTTATGTTCGCCATTAAAGTAAAGGCTAATTTGCTACTTGCAGCGCCTAATATTATTTTATCAAACTCTTGTTTTTCTTTTAATACTAATCTAATTTCTGGCATTCCAGAAAGGCTAAATAAAAAAGAATCGCCATCAACTTCAAATTTATTAATATTTTCTGGCATTAATTGTTCAAAATTTTCAACCTTGCTTAAATATTCAAAAAAATCTTTTTGAGATTTATTTATAATAACTTTTTTACTTTCTAAATTCATAAATAATTGTTTATTGTTTCCACGTACTTGGGTTGTTTCTCCAAGAAATAAGTGTTTCTAATTCGTTTTCTGAAATGTAACTACTGTCAATAGATTGCTCTAATAAATAATGAAAAT
>DGOU01000220.1:21157-21951 GCA_002390165.1 Lutibacter sp. UBA4458 | reverse complement strand
ATGTTTGTGAATAATAATGCTGTTTCTAATGAATTAATACATTTAAAAATAGCCAAACTTGTAGAAGATTTGCGTGTTATTGTTGACATTCAAATTATTGATAATGTTGTGGAACAAATGCCTTTTTATGATTTAATTGAAAAATATTCAAACCATACAGATTTAACTATTATTGGTATTCCAAATTATAAAATTGAAAAACAAGCCCAATATATTTTAAAAACTAATCAATTGTTTGAAACTATTGGTTCTGCTCTTATGGTAAAAGCAGCAAATAATTTTAATGAGCTAGATTTAGATTTTGTTAAAAACAAATAGGATTAATTCTTTAAAATATCTAAATAAGTTTACAGTATCGTAATATTTTATGATAAAAACATGATGTAAACCAATATTAAAACAACAAAAATTAAACTAATTCCAAAATAAGTAATAGATTTTTTAACACTTTCAAATTTTGTGTTTACAATTTTACTTTCAACATGTATTTGTTCACTTAATTGATTGTGTAAATCTTCTTCATTATTACAAATTTCCAACATTTTTTTCTTGTAGTTTTCAAGATTGCCATAAGCTTTTATAGCATCTTTATAAAAAAACACATTATCATCATATTTTAATTCCATTCTTGGAATAAAACAGCTAAAGCAGTAATAAACAGATATTGCAACTATAATTATCCAACAAATTACTAATAGGAATAATGGGATATTCTCTTTAAAAAGTTCACTATATATAGCTAGCTTATTTATAAATAATCCTATAATAAAACTATGAAATGAAAATAATATTCC
>DGOU01000220.1:10565-21014 GCA_002390165.1 Lutibacter sp. UBA4458 | reverse complement strand
TAATACATTTTTAACGAACTTCTATTTTTAACTTTTATTATTCCTCTATACGTGCAGTTAAAATCCTCTTTTATCAATTTATAGGTGTTTTCTGAAATATTTATTTTTCCAATTTCAGCAGAAGATTCCATTCTTGAAGCTACGTTAACCGTATCTCCCCAAACATCATACGCGAATTTTTTTGTACCTACTACTCCAGCCACAACCGGACCTGTATTTATTCCAATTCTAACATCAAAAGGTGTAAAGTGTTTTAAATCTAAATTTTTAACTTCATCTACAAATTTAATTATTTCTAACGAAGCTTGAATAATTTTAAAAACATGGGCTTTATTTTCAAAAGGTAATCCACCAGCACACATATAGGAATCGCCAATTGTTTTAATTTTTTCTAACTCGTATTTTGCAATTATTTCATCAAATTTTGAAAAATAAAAGTCAACACTTCTAACTAGCTCTTTAGGCTCTAGATTTTCAGAAAAATTGGTAAATCCCTTAAAATCTGTAAACAAAACAGATACAGATTCGTATTTTTTAGCTTCTACCCTATTATTTTCTTTCAATTCATTGGCTATTTCTTTAGGTAGAATATTTAGCAATAAATCATCGGATCGTGCTTTTTCTTTTTCAATAATTTTACTGGTTTTAGCAATGTATTTATTTCTTTTAAAAAGGCCTAGTGCTAATAACGTAATTAAAAATAAGGCTACTCCAATTGAAATAGCGATAATTTGCTGCGTTTTCTTCTGTGCATTTAATAAATCTACTTCAATTTGTTTTTGTGATATTACATATTTTGATCTAATATTGGCACTTTTCTGGATAGCTTTAATATTTTGTACACTGTCCTTATAAATAATATGAGTTTTATAATAGTAGTAGGATTTTGAAACATTATTCAACTTTTTATAAAGAGTAGAAGCTTTTAAACTTGCATTGCTAATTTGATCTTTAAATCCATGTTTTTTAGCTAACTGAAAACTTTTTAAAGCATATAACAATGCTTTTTTATCATTGCCCTTTTTGAAATATATATCTGAAAGAGCCACTAAATAGTCACAAACAGGACTATAATATCCTAATTTAGAAAGAATTTCAATAGCCTCATTTAAATTTTTTTCAGCTTTAATAAATTTATTTTTTTTAGTATAAATTAAGCCTTCATTGCCCATATTATAAGCTATACCCATTTCAATGTTTAAATCTCTAAATATTTTACTTGATTTATTGTAATAATATTGAGCAGAATCTAGTTTGTTTTGCCTATAATATTCATCTCCTAAATTAAATTGTGCACTGGCTAAAGTTATAGAATCCTCTCCTTTCTCTAAAATTTTTAGGCTTTTATTATAATATAAAATAGCATTGCTATGGTCTCCTAATGTTGAATAAACATCTGCTATAGCTATATTTATATTACCATTATTATTTTTGAAATTTTTATTATTTGCTATTTTTGCCGCATTAAACAAACTTACTAATGCTTCAACTAAATCACTTTTTAAAAGCAAAGCATTTCCCTTTTGAAAATAGCCAGTATATAAATAGCTTACGGAATCATTTTTTTTTGCTAATTCAATTAATTTTAAACTAAATTTTAGCTTTTTTTCTGCATTTGTTTCATTTATAGAAAGAGCTTTTAATAAATTTAATTCTTCATTCTCTTTGTACTCATTTTTACTATAAATATTTTCTAAACTATCACTTACTTTTTGATCTTGAGAATAAGAATTAATATAAAACAAACAAAAAAAGCCTATATATAAATAAGCTTTTCTTAAAATTAATTTATGTATTAAAGAAATAATATTCACAAATTCAACTATCCTTTAATTATAATTTTTGGATCAATATGATAGGTTCCTCCTCTCTGTTCTCCATCATTAAAAACTTTAAAAGAAATAGTATATTTTACCACAACACCTGGTTCACCTGTTACTACGTTTCCTTGAACTTGTTCAGGGCTTTGCCCATCTCCATTTAAATGATTTTCTCCAAAAATATTTGGTTGCCCTTTATAATTAATTGCTGTTATATTAACGGTATCATTATCTGGTGATGAGCTAGATACACCTTCCCAAATTATGGTATCTCCTACATTTACAGATATCGTAAAATTTTCGTTAGAATAGCCCTCTTCTTGTCCAAAATTTGCAACCGAATTTACATTTTGACTATTTATAGTAGAAGTATCTACATTTAGCGTTATATAGTGCGTTGAGCCATCTTGACTAAATACATTTACATAAAAAAACAGTGCCAAAATTACGGTGGTAATAATACATTTTTTGCTAGGTTTCATAATTGATTTTTTTGGTTAGTTATTAAATTAGATGGATGAATGGAGTAGTTTTTAAAGTGTTCATCCGTCTCAAATATATAATATTATATTCAAAGTAACAAAAGTCACATATTATATTTAGCTGATTACTAATTTTTTAAAATAATATTTTTTAAAAAAAGACATAAAAAAAAGCCTGTCAAATAATGACAGGCTTTTGTTTAAAAATTAAAGCGTATATATGTTAAATTACTTTTACGTTTATTGCGTTTAATCCTTTTTTACCTTCTGCAAGATCAAATTCAACTTCATCGCCTTCACGAATTTCATCTATTAATCCAGAAATGTGTACAAAATGTTCTTTGTTTGAACCTTCTTCTGATATAAAACCAAAACCTTTAGTTTCGTTGAAGAATTTTACTGTTCCTTTACTCATTTTAAAAAATTTAATTTAATAATTTGTTTATTATTTGGCAAATATAGTTTTAAATATTTGATTTTCAGTATTTTTTTTCAACTATATTAAAAAAAAATATCGTTTCAATTAATTTAAAACCAATTTAAACCTTAACAATCGTTATAATATCAATAAGATAATTATATTTTTTTTACTCTAACCGCATTCATTCCCTTCATTCCTTTTTCTAATTCAAAAGAAACTTTATCATTTTCTGTAATTTCATCAATTATCCCACTTACATGAGTAAAGAATTTTTCTTGAGTTTCTGTATCAATAATAAATCCAAATCCTTTTGATGAGTCATAAAAAGATACTTTCCCTTTTCTAACTGGATCAAATGGTTCATCGCTATCTGACTTTTTAGGAATTCCAATTTCAATACTTTCAGCATCAATTTCAACTTTTAATGATGGATCTGGTGGTGTATCGGTTAAGTTACCGTTATGATCTACATAAGCAAATTGAATTCCTGCTCCTTTTTCCTTAGCTTCCGCTTTTCGGGCTAATTTTTTCTTTTGTTTTTCTTCTCGCTTTTTTAAACGTTTTTTTTCTTTTTCAATTTTGTTAAAAGTCTGTTGCGATTTTGCCATTAAATATATTTTAAATTTATGTGATTACGTAGTTTCTAAGAATAAGTTGAAAAGCTAAATTAGTATCTGAGAAAGGTTTATACAAATAAAAGTTTTAGCTAAATTGATCTTATTTATCGTTCAATACCATCTTTTTAAACTTCTGCAAAGATAATATATGTATTTTAATTTATTGGAAAATTTGCAATATTTTATGAATTAAGCTTTTAAAACAATATAATTACATATAAAAATAACATTAATACTTTTTTAATTCTTGTAATAAAAAATTAAAAACAGATGCCTTTTCTTTTATTTTAGAAAAATATTCATTTGCTCCATAATGTCCAGTTTTGTTCTGTACCCATAATAAAATTGGATTTTTTTGATTTGGATTTTTTTGCAACTTAGCAGTAAATTTAAAAGAATGATATGGGGGAACTCTTGTATCATCAGTCCCAGTCATAATTAACATAGAAGGATAATTAACAGAGAAATCAATGTTTTGATATGGTGAATAAGACAACATATTTTTAAATTCTAACTCATTTTTTACCGATCCAAATTCATTAATATTAGTATATGTATTCCCAGCTTCAGACATTTCGAATCTTAACATATCAAGTACTCCTACATCAATAACCGCAGCTCCAAATAACTCAGGTTGTTTAATAATTGAAGCAGCTACAACCATCCCGCCATGAGAACCTCCTGTAGCGGCAATTTTTTTAGGTTTTGTGTATCCTTCTTTAATTAAATATTCAGCAGCATTTATAAAATCATAAATGGCATTTTTTTTATTTAAATTTTTACCAGCTTTCCACCAATTACTACCATACTCTCCACCTCCTCTAACATGAACATATGCAAATGCGCCTCCATTTTCAATAAAATATATAACTCCTGGGTCAAAAGTTGGTTTGGCTATTACGCCATATCCTCCATAAGTTTTTAGTAGAAATGGAGTATTTTTATTTTTTTTCAAAGAATCTTTATAAACTATAAATAATGGTACTTCTGTTCCATCTTTCGAATTAAATTTAATACTTTTAAATTTATAATTCTTAGGATCAAAACTCACATTTGTTTTCCCTAAATATCTAAAGGAATATTTATCTAAATTTAGTAAACATAAAACCGGAGGAATAGTATAGGATGATAGTTTGAAAAAGAATTTATTTTGAGGTTTATTATAAACCAAATCGCTAACACTCATCCCTTTAGGAGTTGTTACTTCTCCTAAAACTTCTCCTTTATAATTTGAAATTGAAATTATGGAAGAATTATTAGCTTGAAATGAAGTTACAATTTTAGTTTTTGTTAAATCAAAATCCGTAAAAACAGCTCCAGAATAAGATGGCGTTAATATTTTCCATTTTTTTGTGTTACTTTTTGGAAATGAAATTAAATATTTTTTATTTTTTATTTTTGTTAATGCAATAATAGTGTCTTGTTTATAGCTTACAATATTAATATCATAATTAATATTGACAAACATGGGCTTAAATTCTAAACCCTTATTTGGTTCTAAATAAAAGTAACTAAACTTCTGATTACTACTATCTTCTTTTTTTATGATAAATAAATTTTGTTTAGAAGTTCCATAAATCCTAAGCGATTCATTATCCTTTTTCACCTCATAAATTAATTTATCTTGAGTTTGTTCTGTACCAAGTTTGTGATACATAATTTGTGGAAATTTCCTTTTTATTTTATCAGGTTTATTTAAGTTGTTAGGATATTTTTTATAGAAAAACCCTTGCCCAAACCAATAGATTTCAGAAGATATTGTGTTTTTTAGTGTTTCTTTAAAATATCGTCTATTTTTAATTTGAACTATTTTTATTTCCTTCCAATCACTTCCATTTCTACTGTACTGATATGCTAAAAATCTTCCACTTTTAGATGGCTTTAAAAAACTAAAAATTATTTGATCCTTTTTTGAAATAGCATTAGAACTAATTAGTTGTTCATACCCTCCATAATTTCCTTTGGAATAATATATTGAAGGTGTAGAATTTATGCTTGGATACATTATTTTAAAATGAAAGTTTTTATTTTTAACATAATTTAAGTCTAAACTATCCATACTCATATCATGATAAAAGTATTTATCCATTTGACTTTTGGAGTTAGAGGCTCTATCAAGTTTGTTTAAATATTTAACAGAAATTTTATTTTGTAGTTTTACCCAATTCTTAACCTCATTGGACTTTTTATCTTCTAACCATTGATAATTATCTATAATTTCAATTTTATGGTAAGTGTTTTCTACAGGTATTTTTTTAGTGTTTGGGTAATCTATTTGAGCTTTTATTATACTTGAAGTAAGTAATAATAGTAGTAATATTTTCTTTTTCATTGAGCAATTAGTTTAAAGCTTAAAATTAGTTTTTTTACTTTTTAAACCTAGAAAAAACAACTATTTTTTTCTTTGTATTAATAAAATAAACGCCAGTTAACAATATAGCTGCCGCAAAAATAGATTGTGTGGTTATTTGTTCATTTAATACATACCAACCTAAACCTAAGGCAATAATTGGGTTTACATAGGTTGATGTTGCAACTTTTTCTGGAGAAACAACTTTGAGTAAGTAATTAAAAGAAGTAAATGCTATAATGCTTCCAAAAAATATTAATAAAATCATAGAATATTGAACTTCTATGCTCCATGTATTTGGTAGCGTCCAGGTTTCATCTAATAAATAGCTGCTAATTAGTAACATAATTCCACCTAAAAACATTTGATATCCAGTATTAACAAAATAATTAGAAGGTAAGTCAGCCTTTGCAACAAATAAACTGCCATAACCCCAACTAATCATACAGGCAAATATCATTAGCATTCCTAAAACGGTATTTTCTTGGCTAATTATTTGTTTTTGAGACACTAATAAATAAATACCAATAGTTCCTAACACCACTCCTATTATGGAACTAGTTTCAATTTTTTTTCCTTCAAATATTTTCATTAAGAGTAAAACCACTAAAGGTTGCGCAGAAATTTCTAAAGCTGCAAAACCACTATCTACATATTTTAAAGCCCAAACTACTACCCCATTTCCAAAGGTCAAAAATAAAAATCCAGCAATAGATGTATTTAATAATTGTTTTTTAGAAATAAAGATTTTTTTTCCAGATAAAAATGCTATAATAAAAATTAAAACACCTGCAGTTATAAAGCGAACGGCAGCTAACATAAATGGAGGTAATTCATTTACTGCAACCTTATTTAACATATATGTTGACCCCCAAATTACATATATAGCAAAAAAAGCAAAAATAATTAATAAAGTATTTTGAGATTTACTCATGTATCGTTAAAATTTCAATTGATTTTTGAAAGACCAATATTATAAAAATATTTCAACTTCATAGCTATTTTGATATCCTGATTTTTTTTAAATTATATTCTAAAATTAAAGCATTTTTATTACCTATTCAATTTAATTTTTATTCCATCAATCAGAAACTCTTAAACATCAATAAAAATAGTATATTTAGCATTTTTAAATTTTAAATATTAAAATGGCAAAACAAGAACAACTACTTTGGGGACATCCAAAAGGATTATATATTTTATTTTTTACAGAAATGTGGGAGCGATTTTCATACTATGGTATGCGCGCTATTTTAGTTCTTTATTTAACAGCAAAAACTTCAGAAAGTAACGCTGGTTTAGGTTGGGATAATGTTTCTGCATTACAAATGTATGGCTGGTACACCATGATGGTTTATGTTATGTCTGTTCCAGGAGGGTTAATAGCGGACCGTTTATTAGGGCAGAAAAAAACCGTAATGTTGGGTGGTTTTTTATTAGTACTTGGACATTTTATTTTAGCTTATGATGAACTTTGGGCTTTTTATTCAGGTATTGTGCTTATTGTATTAGGAGTTGGCGCTTTAAAACCTAACATTTCAACAATGGTTGGTGGTTTATACAATAAAGGAGACGTAAAAAGAGATACAGCATTTACAATTTTTTATATAGGAATTAATATTGGTGCATTTACCGCACCAATAATTGTTGGGTATATTGGTGAAGTTATTAATTGGCATTATGGTTTTGGATTAGCTGGAATTGGCATGGCACTAGGTCAAATTGTATACCTATGGGGTCAAAAATATTTAACCAACGTAGGAAATTTTGTTTCTTTTAAAAAGGAAAAAGGAACCCAGAAAAATGTGAAATTAACGCCTATTGAAAAAGATAGGATGATTGTATTAATTTTATCGTTTATAATTGTTATTGTTTTTTGGGGAGCCTATGAACAAGCAGGCGGATTGATGAATTTATATGCACGTGACAAAATTAATAGAGTTATGTTTGGTATTACAATACCTACAAGTTTTCTACAATCCCTTCACGCCTTTTATGTTATATTAATTGGTTTGCCAATTGCTTATTTCTGGTCTCAATGGCGAAAAAAGGGTTTAGAAAGTTCTTCCTTATTTAAAATGGCAATTGGAACAATAATTACTGGTTTAGGTTTTTTTCTACTATCAAAAGCTGCACTAGAAACAACAGTGTCCTTAGACGGAAAAGCTTCTATTTATTGGTTGTTTGGAGCATATTTATTACATGTAATTGGAGAGTTAAGTATATCGCCTGTAGCACTTTCTTTTATCACAAAATTAGCACCAGCAAAATATGCTTCCTTAATGATGGGAGCTTATTTTATGGTTTCAGGATTAGGAAATAGACTCGCTGCATTTTTAGGTGAAGAGGCTCAAAGTGCTGGTGAATACACTATTTTCTTTAGTATTTTTGCTTTTTGTGCCTTTTTTGGATTGCTTTTAATTGTTTTTGTTAAAAAATTGAAAAAATTAACACACGGAGCAGATGAAGTTACAAGCCCATCTCCTATAATTGAAGCTGAGTAGCTTAGTTGATTTAGTCTATTTTTTTTATTAAATGTTGATTTTAAGATATCAAAAGATTAAAAAGAATATAATTAAGAATTAATTGGTTTGGTCATATTCTATTTTTAAATTCTATTTTTGAACTATGAAAAAACTGCTGATTATAGGTTTGCGTTGGCCAGAACCAACTACTACTGCTGCTGGAACAAGAATGGTGCAATTAATTAATTTTTTTCTAGAAAATAGATACCATATTACTTTTGGATGTTCAAAACCCAAAACCTCCCATTCTTTTAACTTAGAGTCCTTAAATGTTAATACTTCACAAATTGAATTAAATAATACTTCGTTTGATAGTTTTATTTTTAATTTAAAACCAAATATTGTACTATTTGATCAATTTATAACGGAAGAACAATTTGGATGGCGAGTTGCTGAAATATGCCCAAAGGCTATGAGAATTTTAGATACTGAAGACTTACATTTTTTGCGTTTAGCTAGAGAACAAGCTTTTAAAAAAAAGGTTAATATTAATTTGAATAATGATACAACAAAGCGTGAAATAGCTAGTATTTATAGATCTGATTTAAGTTTAATAATTTCAAAATTTGAAATGAAATTATTAAAAAATGAATTTAAAATTAATGCTAAACTTATTCATTATATTCCCTTCTTTCAAAATAAAATATCTCAAGAAATTATAAATAGTTATCCTAATTTTAAAGATAGACAGCATTTTATTACCATGGGAAATTTTATGCACAAACCTAATTATGAATCTGTTATCTATTTAAAAAATGAAATTTGGCCTAAAATTCGTAAGAAATTACCAAAAGTAGAATTGCATGTATATGGAGCATATGCTAATCAAAAAATACAACAATTAAATAATGAAAAAGAAGGTTTTATTATTAAAGGCTGGGTTAATAATAAAGAGAAAGTATATATAAATAGTCGGGTTTGTTTGGCTCCTCTTTTATTTGGAGCAGGTTTAAAAGGAAAATTATTAGACTCTATGATTTTTGGAACACCAAATATTACCACTTCAATTGGAGCAGAAGGAATGACGCGAAATACCAAATGGAATGGTTTTATTGTTGATAACTCAAATAATTTTGCAGAAAAGGCAGTAGAATTATACAATCACGAAGAAAATTGGGCTAAATTTCAAAAAAATGGTTTAGAAATTATTAACAATTGTTTTAATAAAGTAAAATTTAGTAAAAAATTACAGACTAAAATTAGTTTTATATCCTCAAATTTAGATGAATATAGGAATCAAAATTTCATTGGTCAACTTTTACAATTTCATACGTTAAAAAGTACAAAATATTTATCAAAATTTATTGAAGAAAAAGAGAATAAGCTAAAATAAATACCTTATTAATTTACCATAAATAATTTGCAAATAGCACTTGGAATTCTTATAGGTTTCATACTTTTTTTATTTACAAAAACCCAAATTGTTTTTGCTTTAACCAGTATTTTTTTGTTGTGTTTTATATAAACTATTCGTTCAGCTTTAACACCGTATATATTTTTAATCCAAGTAGTTATATTAATTTTGTCATTTAACATTGCTGATTTTAAATAATCAATTTCATGTCTTAATACTACCCAAGCATAATTGCTGTTATATTCCTTTTTTGTGACAAAATTCCAATGTTCTTCTGATGCTTTTAAAACCCAGTTTAAATATTGAATATTATTTACATGGTTTAATTTATCTAAATCATTTTTTACCACGCTTATTCTGAAAGTGTAGACTCCTTTTTTAGTAGATTGCATCTTTTTATTCCCTCAATTATTAATTTCTAGTGAAGATATATAATTAAATAATTTCAGTTTAAATTTTAGATTAAAAGTTTATAAAAAAATAATTGTTTATCAACTATCTATCTATTAAATTTACAATACCCGATATGTTCAAGACACATTAATTTTAAACTTTTAGTACGTTTAAAATTAAAATTTACAGTCGTAATAAATTGTTTATAAAAATTTTCGTGGGGACGACAGTTTTTGCAATGATTTGCGGCTGTTTTTTTTTATAAAAAAGAACAGTTACCATAAAGCTAAATACTACAATTAATGTGGGGACTGCGATTTTTAGATTTTTGTAACTGCTCTTAGTAAAATAAGGGACGACAGTTTTTTTTGTATTACATAGTAATACAGCGATTTATTGGTTTTACTATTTTTCCTAATTTATTTTTGAATTTAAAATTAGGCATTAAAGTATTTATATAAATTTTTGATTTTTTAAATTTTGTAGA
>DGOU01000220.1:1386-10451 GCA_002390165.1 Lutibacter sp. UBA4458 | reverse complement strand
TTTTCAATTAAGGCTCTATGCGAATCACTATTTAACCAAGCGTTTACAACACCTTCAGACGTTTTATAGCCATAAGCTACATTTTCTCCTACTGATTTTGCACCAGCATTCTCTACTAAATCCTGTTGTCGTTGTTCAAATCCTGTGTGATCTACATTTCCTGTTTCTATCATATAATCTGTATGGGTAGTTGCTACATAAGAAACAATATCTAATTTTTGCAATGGGTAACTTCCTTTAGAGCTTCTGTAAGCATTAACCTGATCCAAAACATCATTTTCTAATGCGCTATATGAAACAGGTTTAACATTTAATTCTTTAACAGATAAACTATCTTCTTCAGGAGAACAAGAAGTAATTAAAACACTTAAAATTATCAATAGTGTTAATTTGAATTTTGAAAAATTCATGCTAGTTGGGGTTTATGGGGTTTAACAAAAAATTAATATGTAAAATACAGCCGTAATTATATCCTAAAATTCACCGTTGTGGGGAAGGCTAACTTTTTGATTATATTACGGCTGATAAATACTTCATTCATAGGGTTAACAAATTCTAAATTCGCTGCGAAGTTAGTACTGGCTAAATTATGGATGACAAAATGTTTCAAAAATAATGGGGCTTTACATTCATTTTGAAACTTGCTACTACAGAACATAGTAGCGGGAATGATTATTAAGGGGATTAATAATATACTCATGTCTTTGGGGTTTTGACTTTTTTTGGGTTGATTTTACTATTATTTATTTACTTTTTGTCTTTAAATAAAGAGGTAGAGTCAAGGGTCTTACTAACCATCTTACTTTTTCAAAGCATTTTCGGACTGCTTATTGAAGTATGTGATTCCAGAGAAACTACCTCTAAGGTTGATTTACTTAATTTTCTTACTTTTCATTTAATTTTCACTTTTTATTCAATTCTTACTTTAAATTTGGGTTCAAAATGCAACTATCTATTGGGGTTGATAAATATTTGCATAATGAACCGGACTTTGGGGTTGATTTATGTATTCTTCAATTTATTCAATAATTTGTTGAGAGTTTTTAATTCATTGGTGTTTAAATTAGAAACTGTAGATTTTTCGAAATTAGTTTGTGTAATGTCAATTTCATCTAATAAATTTAAACCAGTTTCTGTAATTCTAATATCTACCTTCCTCCTATTTTCTTCATTTTGAATTCTAGATATTAACCCTTTTAACCTTAACTTTTCAACCAAACGTGTTGTATTACTATTTTTACTAATCATTCCTACTTGTAAAGTCAGAAGATCTGAAGGGGCACCATTTAAATCTCTCAAAGAACGTAAAACTTTATATTGTTGAATTGATAAAGCATATTGTTTTAGATGTTCTGAAAACTTTTCATTCATCCAGTTACCTGCAATTAAAATATTATTAATTGTATAATCAGGTAAGTTTAACGCTTCCTTTTTATCATTTCTATTCAACTTCGGGGGGACAACAATTATCTATACTACTATTGTATAGACATCAAATGTATATACAATTATTTTATTAACCAAACATATTTGTTAAAAACTTATCTATTTCAATATTTTTATTGATTTTTTTTACCTAAATTCTATTTTATAATTATTGTTATAATGTTGTTTTCTATTACTTAAATTGTGTTAACATATTGTATTACTGTTCTTTATAATTTTTGTAAATTATATGAATAGATAATTAAAATTCTTTATATATTTTTTTAAATATTTTTAAAAAAAAAATTACTTTTTATGAAATTGTTAATAACTCTAATATATTTTAATTATATTTTGAATAAAAATTCACCGTAAAAGCAATAATTATTACTTAAAATCGTAACAATGGTTGCACTTTACTTTACTCCTATCTTCTACTTTTGTAATAAATTTTAGAATTATGAAAACAATAGTTGCAGTAACCGCACAAAATAGAAAAACCATATTTGAACACGCTGGTAAGTGTAGAAATTTTTTAATTTACACTATAGAGAATGATGTAATTACCACTAAAAAATTATTAGAATTAACTAAAGAAGAATCTTTACACAATGTATTGCATGAAGTTAATGCAACTTCAGTTTTATTTGACATAGATATTTTATTGACTAGAGGAATTGGTAATGGCGCTATTCAAAAACTTGCAAAACAAAATGTAGCTTGCTATAAAATTGAAGAAACCGATCCGGATACTGCAATAAATAAATTAATAAAAGGAACGTTAGAGGCTGTTGCTCCAGTATCTCATGAATCATCGGGATGTAATTGTGATGGTGGACAAGGTCATCATCACCATTAATGGTTGAAATTAGAAAAAATTAATGTTATAATAAAAAAGCTTCCAATTAATTGGAAGCTTTTTAAATATTGTATTAAAAATAAGTTTATCTAAAACTAATTTTTCTCATACGTAAACTTTGTGGAGTAACTTCTAAGTATTCATCCTCTTTTATGTATTCCATACATTCTTCTAATGAAAAATCAACTTTAGGTGCAATTTTAACGCTTTCATCTGTACCAGATTTTCTTACGTTAGTTAATTTTTTACCTTTAGCTAAATTAACTCCCATATCATCTTGTTTGTTGTTTTCACCAACAACTTGACCTTTATAGGTTTCTTGATTCGGATCTATAAAAAACCTTCCTCTATCTTGTAATTTATTAATTGCATAAGGGGTTGCTTTTCCTGTCTCTGCAGAAATTATTGCTCCATTATTTGAAGTTGAAATTACTCCTTTATATTTATCAAACCCTCTAAGACGATGATTAATAATAGCCTCACCTTGAGTAGCAGTTAATACTTTATTACGAAGCCCTATTAATCCCCTAGATGGAATATCAAATTCTAAATGTTGCATATCTCCTTTTGGCTCCATAATTAGTAAATCTCCTTTTCGTAGATTTACCAAATTAATGGCTTTACTTGCCAATTCTTCTGGGACATCAATTACTAAAGTTTCATAAGGTTCAGATTTAACGCCATCAATATTTTTAAGAATTACTTGCGGTCTGCCCACTTGCATTTCATAACCTTCTCTACGCATGGTTTCGATTAGAACTGATAAATGTAATATCCCACGACCAAAAACAGTAAACTTATCTTCCGAATCCGTATCTTCTACTCTAAGTGCTAAATTTTTCTCAGTTTCTTTATATAAACGTTCACGCAAATGACGAGAAGTTACATATTTTCCTTCTTTACCATAAAATGGAGAATTGTTAATAGTAAATAACATACTCATAGTTGGTTCGTCTACTTTTAATCGAACAAGTGCTTCTGGGTTTTCTAAATCTGCAATGGTATCACCAATTTCAAACCCTTCTATGCCAGTAATAGCACAAATATCACCACTTCGTACGTTAGAGACTTTAATTTTACCTAAACCTTCAAAAGTATGTAATTCTTTAATTCGCACTTTTTTAAAGCTACCATCAGCTTTACATAACATATAATCTTTTCCTTCTTCCAAATCGCCTCTAAAAACTCTACCAATTGCAATTCGACCAACAAAAGAAGTGAAATCTAATGAAGTTATTTGCATTTGTGATGTGCCTTCACGATATGGAGCCTCAGGAATATATTTTAGAATAGAATCTAATAATGGTATTATATTATCTGTTTCATCTTTCCAATCATAATTCATCCAGCCTTGTTTGGCAGAACCGTAAATTGTTGCAAATTCTAACTGTTCCTCTGAAGCGTCTAAAGCAAACATCAAATCAAAAACTTTTTCATGAACGATATCAGGAGTACAATTGGGCTTATCTACTTTATTTACTACAACTATAGGTGTTAAACCTAACTCTAATGCTTTTCCAAGAACAAATCGTGTTTGAGGCATTGGACCTTCAAATGCATCAACCAATAACAAAACACCATCTGCCATTTTTAATACTCGTTCTACTTCTCCTCCAAAATCAGCGTGACCAGGAGTGTCTATAATGTTAATCTTAACATCTTTATAAGTAATGGATACGTTTTTAGATAATATAGTTATACCGCGTTCACGCTCTAAATCATTACTATCAAGCAATAATTCTGTATGATGTTTACGTTCATCTAAAATATGGGCTTGATCAATAATTTTATCTACCAAAGTTGTTTTACCATGGTCAACGTGTGCAATAATTGCTATATTTCTAATAGATTTCATGTTCTGATTTTTAAGAAGTTGCAAAAGTAGTTGTTTTATTTGGTTTATTTATATAAAATCTACAAAGAATATTTTTAATATTTTTTGTAGATTTGAATATAAAAATATACTTATGAATAGATATGATACTATTGCATTATTCAACTGGAACTGGGGGATAATCGCTTCTGCTTTTATGTTTCTAGTTTTTTTAGGACTAATTATTGTAGTAATTAAATTAATTGGCCCAAAGAAAAAAGAGTAAATTCCATAAAAAAGAGCTGAAATTTCAGCTCTTTTTTTGTTCTTTTAAAATATTTAAGATTTTCTTCTTAACCTTTCTGCTTTTAAGAGTTCTAACTCTCTATTAGTTTGTCCGGCAACAGAAGTATTTTCTTCTGCTCGTCTAATCAAATAAGGCATTACATCTTTTACTGGTCCAAATGGAAGATATTTTGCTACATTATAACCTAATTTAGATAAATTATAACTGATATGATCGCTCATACCAAATAATTGACCAAACCATATACGTTTATCGTCTTTAGCTAATTTATACTTATCAATTAAATCCATTAATAAATAAGAGCTCTCTTCGTTATGAGTACCTTCAAATATTGCCATTTCATCAATGTTTTCTATCATATAAGTTAAAACATCATTATACATTTTATCGGTTGCTTCTTTATTTTCACAAATAGGATCTTTATAACCTAATTTTTCAGCACGTTCTCGTTCTTTTTCCATGTATGCACCTCTAACTAATTTCATTCCAATTTGAAATCCATCTTTTTTAGCTCTTTTATGCAATTCTTTTAAATAATCTAATCTATCCCATCGATATAATTGTAACGTACCAAAAACAATTACTTTTTTAGTGTTGTATTTACGCATCATGTCTTCTATTAAATCGTCAGCTGCAGTTTGCATCCAAGTTTCTTCAGCATCAATTAATAAAGGTATGTCTGCTTCAAAAGCAGCTTTACTTATGGTATCATATCTTTCAACAATACGTTTCCATTCTAATTCTTCATGAACTTCAAGTGATTTTCCTTCTGTAATTTTTTGATATATATTAAAACGTCCTAAACCAGTTGGTTTAAATACGGCAAAAGGTAAACTATCTTTTTCTTTGCCAAATTTAATCGTGTTTAGTGTTTTTTGCATAGCAAAATCAAATTGAACTTCATCTTCTTTACCTTCCGCTGAATAATCTAAAACAGAATGCACATTTTTAGTGTACATTTTATCAATTACAGGCATACAATCTTCTTCTGTTACTCCACCACAAAAATGATCAAATACAGTAGAACGAATTAAACCTTCAACAGGAAGATGTGTTTTAAGAGCAAATTTGGTAAGCACGGTACCAACTTTTACTAAAGGCTGTCTTTTTATCATTTCAAATAAATAAAAAGCTCTATCTAATTCAGAATTAGACTTTAATGCAAAGGCATTTTCAGTGTTATTAAATATATTTTTCATTTTAAAATTACTTTTTGCAAAGATACTTACAGAAGAATAAAAAAAATATGATTTTTATCCTTATTTTGCAAAAAAAATCATTTAAATGACATCTATTTTATCAAATAATTATTTTGTTCACTTTTCTAATTCTAGTTATTTAAAATTTGAAGCGTTTTTAGAAGATTTTAAGCCTTCAACATGCTTTATTTTAGTAGATGAAAATACTCATAAATATTGCCTTGATAGATTTATAAATAATCTTTCAAAAACTTATAATTTTGAAATTATTGAAATTAAATCAGGTGAAGCTTTTAAAAACCTAGAAACTTGCAATTTACTTTGGAAAAAATTAACATATTTAGGTGCAGATAGAAAAAGTCTGTTAGTTAATTTAGGTGGTGGAGTTATTACCGATATGGGAGGATTTACAGCTTCAACCTTTAAAAGAGGAATTTCATTTATAAATATTCCTACTACTTTATTAAGTATGGTCGACGCTTCTGTTGGTGGTAAAACAGGAGTAGATTTAGGTGTTTTAAAAAATCAAATAGGATTATTTTCTAATCCTAAAATGGTGCTTATTGATACTGATTATTTAAAAACTTTGCTACAAAGAGAATTACTTTCAGGTTTAGCAGAAATTATTAAATATGGACTTACCTATGATATTAAATTATGGAAT
The DNA here is from genome assembly GCA_002390165.1 of Lutibacter sp. UBA4458. GTDB lineage: Bacteria > Bacteroidota > Bacteroidia > Flavobacteriales > Flavobacteriaceae > Lutibacter. Next base: position 4,184 of record DGOU01000220.1, on the reverse strand, counting down.
ACCATAAAAACATATAAAATAGTAACAATTAATAATATAACACCTTTAATTTATAGATCTATAGTAATTAAAAATGAAGTTATAACTCAAGACCCTAAAGAAAATGGATTACGTAAAATTTTAAATTTTGGACATACTTTAGGTCATGCCGTAGAATCTTATTTTTTAGAAAGTGAAGATAAAGAATCCTTAACTCATGGTGAAGCTATTGCTGTTGGTATGATTATGGAATTGTATTTGTCGCATAAACAATTTAACTTTCCTATTAATTTAGTTGAAGAAGTTAAAATTAAAATACAATCTTTATTTGGTAAGGTAGTAATTAATACTTCCGAATTCGGTGAAATTATAGATTTACTAATTCATGATAAAAAGAATACCAATGGAAAGGTAAATTTTGTGCTTTTAAGTTCCTTTGAACATTGTGAATTAAATTGTAAAGTTGAAAATGCACTTTTAATAGAAGCCTTTAATTATTATATGGCTTAACAACAATTTTCTAATACTTCCTTATAAACATTTAAATAAGCAGGTAATATTTGATTAATACTAAATCTTTTTGCTTGTTCAAAGGCATTTTGTTTAAACTTTTTTAAGGTATTTAAATCTTTTAAAATACGAACTGCATTTTCTGCCATGTCTTTTGTATCTCCTACATCACTTAAAAATCCTGTTTTTCCTTGGAGATTTACTTCTGGCAAACCACCCGAGTTTGTAGAAATTACAGGAGTTTTAGCAGCCATTGCTTCCAAGGCAACCAATCCAAAACTTTCTGTTTCAGAAGGCAACAAAAATAAATCAGAATAACATAGTAATTTATTTACTTCGGTACTATTTCCTAAAAATAAAACACTGTCTCGAATATCTAGTTTTCTAACTAAATGACCTATTTTTTCTCTGTCAGGGCCTTCCCCTACAATTAACAATTTAGAAGGAATTTTTTTATTAATCTTATAAAAAATAGCTATAACATCTTCGGCTCTTTTTACAGGACGTAAATTACTAATATGAATTATAATGCGTTCATTTTCTTTAGCTATAGCGTTACGTTGACACTCTGGTGAATCTATATCTGGATACTTAGTAAAATCAATAAAGTTATAAATTACATGAATAGGTTTTCTAATTGAAAACAAGCGCAAAGTATCTTGTTTTAAACTTTCTGAAACGGTAGTAACCACATCGGAATTATTTATACTAAATTCTACGGCTGCTTTATAGTTTGGATGACTTCCAACTAAAGTAATATCCGTTCCGTGCAACGTAGTAACTACCTTAATATGAATTCCTTTTTCTAATAACATTTGTTTTGCCATATAGGCCGCATACGCATGAGGAATGGCATAATGCACGTGTAATATTTCAATAGAATGTTTTTTTACTTCTTCCACAATTTTTGTAGAAAGTGCTAACTCATAAGGTTGAAAATGAAATAAAGGATATTCTTCAACAAAAACTTCGTGAAAATGAATTTTATTGGAAATAAAATCTAATCTAACAGGCTGCTTATAGGTTATAAAATGCACTTCGTGACCTTTTTCAGCTAAAGCCATTCCTAATTCAGTTGCTACTACTCCACTTCCTCCAAATGTTGGATAACAAACGATTCCTATTTTCATTTAAATGTATTTTTTTCAGTTGTAAATATAAATGTATTATTACAATATTTTTATTTTGTCAATCCTAAATCTATCCTAAAAAAAATCCTGCATAAAAATTATGCAGGATTTTTTTTTAATAATCTCCTAAAGTTTCTGGATTTTGTTTTAAAGCTATTTCTAGCTGCTCGTTACTTGGTGGTTTTCCGTGCCAAGCGTGTGTGTGCATCATAAAATCAACTCCATTACCCATTTCAGTATAAAGTAATATGCAAACAGGTTTACCTTTTCCAGTTTCAGATTTTGCCTCTTTCAAACCTGCAATTATAGCTTCAATGTCATTTCCTTTTTTAACTTCTAAAACAGTCCATCCGAAAGCTTCAAATTTAGCTTTAACATCTCCTAAAGGCATCACTTTATCCGTAGGACCATCAATTTGTTTATGATTTAAATCTACAGTTGCAATATAATTGTCTATATTTTTACCAGCAGCGTACATGGCAGCTTCCCAAATTTGACCTTCATCTAGTTCGCCATCTCCATGTAAAGAATACACCAAACGAGTATCTCCGTTTAATTTTTTTGCTTGTGCTGCACCAATAGCAACACTCATTCCTTGTCCTAATGACCCAGATGCAATTCTAATTCCTGGCAATCCTTCATGAGTTGTAGGATGCCCTTGCAAACGTGTACCTAATTTTCTAAAAGTTGCTAATTCCTTTACAGGAAAAAATCCACTTCGTGACAAAACACTATAATAAACTGGTGAAATATGACCATTAGACAAAAAGAATAAATCTTCATTTTTGCCATCCATAGTGAAATTTGTAGAATATTTTAATTCTTTTTGATATAAAACAGTTAAAAATTCAGCACAGCCTAAAGAACCTCCTGGGTGACCAGATTGAACGGCATGAACCATACGAACAATATCTCTACGCACTTGTTGTGTAAAATCTTGTAATTGTTGTGTTGTTGGCATTTAATTAAATTTAATTTTTTAATGAAGCAAAAATAGGGTTTTAAAATGGTGAGACAATAAAATTTTATAAAAAAAACAAATATGAATTATTAAGTTTTTTGCTTCTTCTTTTTTGCTGCAGGAAATAAAACATTATTTAAAATTAATCGATAACCAGGAGAATTTGGATGTAAATCGAGTTCTGTTTTTAAATCTCCAACTCTATGCTGATAATCTTC
>DGOU01000220.1:0-1324 GCA_002390165.1 Lutibacter sp. UBA4458 | reverse complement strand
CCCATAACTAGCACATTAGGTTTTATCGTGTTTTTATCAAAAGCAGTTGTTTGCCCCATAAAGCCTTTAATATATTGAGTATGGTTTTGACATAGCATAGTTGGTATTGGATCCCATTTTGCGGAATATTCTTGTAAAGAAAAATAATCAGAAGTGCGTATAATTTTTCTTTTTCTAGTCATATCAATAGAAGAAAATTCATAAACTAAAGGATTTCTTTCTAATTTAAAATTTTGAAATGCCAAAGTTTTATGATAATCTAATTTATCTTGATAATTTAATTCTGTTAGATCTCCATCAAACATACTTTCACAAATATCCGTATTTTGCGCTGCTAAAGCAATATCAAAACTATCTGTGGCTGAACACATAGCAAACATGAATCCTCCGCCAATTACAAAATCTTTAATTTTTTTGGCTACTGCTAATTTTTCTTTAGAAACCTTATTATATCCAAGTTTTTTAGCGAGTTCTTCTGCATTTTTCTTCTGTTCTATATACCAAGGAGAATTTCTGTAGGCTCCATAAAACTTACCATATTGCCCTGTAAAATCTTCGTGATGTAAGTGTAGCCACTCATATTCTAGTAATTTATCATTTAAAACATCTTCATCATATATTACATCAAAAGGAATTTCAGCGTAGGTTAAAACCAGCGTAACTGCATCATCCCAAGGCATTTTATTTTTTGGAGAATACACTGCAATTTTTGGTGCTTTTTCTAAAATAACGGCATCTGTATTTTTTGAAGGACTACTAATTTCTTTTAAAATATTTGCAGTTTCTACATCGGAAATAATTTCATAGGTAATTCCTCTAATAACACATTCATTTCTAGTTGCTTTTGTGTCTTCTAATAAAAAAGAACCGCCTTCATAATTTAATAACCATTTTGCTTTATTTCCTTGTTTTATAGACCAATACACAATACCATAAGCTTTTAAATGATTGGTTTGTGTAACAGCATCCATTGGAATTAAAATAAAAGAAGCAAACGTGGTATTAGACAATACCAAGAATAAAACCAAAATTATTTTTTTAAATAACAAATGATAAAATTTTAGTTAGAAAGGAAAATCATCATCTTCCTCTTTTTGGATAGATCCAAAAGCTTCATTCGCAGTTGGTTTACTGTCTGAAGGTATGGCATTCATTTTTGACTGAAACTCAAAGCCACCGTCTTCGTCTAAATTACTAAACTGTGCTAAGTGACCAGTAAATTTAAGTTTAATATTATTTAAACCTCCATTTCTATGTTTTGCTACAATAAACTCTGCCTGACCTTCGCAAGGCGTTCTTTCTTCATCATCCCATTCCGTATTTC
>DGOU01000103.1 GCA_002390165.1 Lutibacter sp. UBA4458 | reverse complement strand
GCTTGCACAATTCCTTCTGGCAATTTAGTTGGCACATCTTTAAAAGAATTAACAGAAATATCAATTTTATCATTTAATAAAGCAATATCTAAGTTTTTTGTAAAAACCCCTACAATTCCTAGTTCATACAATGGCTTATCTAAAACCATATCACCAATAGAATCGATTTTAATTATTTCTGTTTTATGTCCTAAATGTTCTAATTGTTGTGCAACAGCATTTGCCTGCCACATTGCTAATTGACTGGAACGAGTTCCAATTCTAATTATCTTCATGTATACTTAATTCGTTAATATGAAACATTTTACTAATTACTTCAATACTTTGATCTACTGAAGTATTTTCATCTTTTAAATGTTTCACAAATTGTGTAGTTATTTTTTGAATCATTCTAGAAGTAACCATTTCGGCATGTTCTACATTGAAATCTTTAATTTTTCGAGAATGAAAATCTATTTCATTAAACTGAATAGACTTTAAGGATTCTTTTAACGCATTAACAGCCGGAACATATTTTCTAACTTCAATCCAAGCGTTAAATTCTGCTTTATATTTTTTAATTATTTCTTCGGTATGAGGAATCTCACTTTCTCTCATTTGAAGTGTTTTATCTGTAATTTTGGATAATTCATCTACATTAATTAAAGAAATGTTTTCTAAATTTTTAACAGCTACTTCCACGTTTGACGGAATAGATAAATCAATTACCAATTTTGAATTACTATTATTTAGCTCTTTAGCTGTAACCGTAGGTTTACTTGAACCTGTAGAAACAATTAGTATGTCTGCTTTTTCTATTTCTGTTACTAAGTTAGCATAACTCGCTACTTTTATTCCTTTATATTCTGAAGCAAACTGATCTGCTTTTTCTTGTGTACGATTTATTACCGTTACATTCTTGTTTTCAGTATATTCTAATATGTTTTTAATGGTATTTTGCCCTATTTTACCTAAACCATAAATTAGAATATTTTTTTGGTTATAATTTTCAACATTATCAATAACATATTGAATTGCAGCATAAGCAACAGAGGTTGTACCTGAACTTAGCTTGGTGTTGTTTTTCACCTCTTTACTAGCTTGTAAAACCAAATTCATTAAACGTTCTAAATAGGCATTGGTAGTTCCTAAATCTTTAGCTTGTTTATAAGCTTGTTTTAATTGACCAACAATTTCATAATCTCCTAATATTTGACTTTCTAAACCAGTACCTATTCTAAATAAATGCCTAACTGCATCTTTATTTTTAAAAACATTAGAAACTGGAATAAAAGATTCTACACTACCGTTAGAATATTTAATTAGTAAACTAATCAATTCAAAAGGATGTTTTGCAAAACCTGTTATTTCGGTTCGGTTACAAGTAGATAAAACAAAAACACCATCTAAGCCATTTTGTTTTGCTTCTTCTAATAATAAAATTTGATTTTCTTTGGTAATACTGAAAGTTCCTCTAACCTTAACGTCTGCTTTTTTGTAGCTTATTCCAACGTTATATAATTTAGTTACTGTATTTTGGTGCTCCATAAGGTTTTTAACAATAAATATCGACAAAAGTACAATTTAGTTTTTTTAGAAAACGTCGCTAAAAGTACTATTATTGTCGTTATAAGTTATACTTGATTTTTCGTAATGCAAGTACCAACAATTTTTACATTAAAAAAATGACATAAATCAGTGACATAAAGGGATATTTCATATGACATTTATCAGTTAATACATTTTTTATGTTTTTTTTATGATTTCATATATAATCCCTACATTTGTTCAAAAATACTTTTTTACCTCAAAAATCATTCATGAAGGCTACTTTGAATAAATATAAAAACATCGACAAAAGTACCAATTGTATATTAAATCAAAAAAATGAATTTAAAGTACTTCATTTCAATAATTTAAAAAAGGAAAATGAATTATTTAAAATTAAATTAAAAGATAATTATATTCAACTATATTTTTGCTTAAAACAGACCATTAGCGTTGCTTTTAATATGGAGCACTGCGTCATTAATTTATCTAATACCGATTCAAATATGGTATATTTTAAGGATAAAGAAATGAATGTATTATTTAATTTAGCTCCAAAATCGGAAGTAATTTGTATATTAATTTCTGTTGAATATTTTCACTCGTTGTTTTCAGACGAAGGTAATTACTTGATAAATTTTGCAAGTTTTAACAGCGATAAGCCTATTATTGAACCAAAAGAAATAAACCCAACTATTAAATTGATTTTAAATCAATTAACTTCTAAAAATGCACATGGAAAACTTAAATCTATCTATATAAAAGGAAAGGTTTATGAATTATTAAGTTACTATTATAGTGCTGTAGAAAATTCAAATACCGAAAGTTGTCCATATATTTCAACCGAAGAAACCATTGGTAAAATAAAAGAAGCTAAACAAATTGTTATTAAAAACATGAACAATCCACCTTCTTTAAACGATTTAGCAAAACAGGTTGGTTTAAATATCAAAAAATTAAAATCAGATTTTAAAGAATTTTATGGAATGCCTGTATTTACTTTTTTACTGAATTATAAAATGGAATTAGCAAAATCTTTATTAGTTGAGAAAAACTACAATGTAAATGAAATAGCTTTGCAATTAGGCTATAGTTCATCCAGCCATTTTATAGCTGCTTTTAAACGAAAATATGGAATTACTCCTAAAAAATTCTCAAACGCTTAACTATGAAAGGAGCTTTATTAGTTAATTTAGGTTCACCCGATAGTACAAATACCAAAGACGTTAAAAAATATTTAGGAGAATTTTTAATGGATAAACGAGTTATTGATATTCCTTTTATTTCAAGATTTTTATTAGTAAAAGGAATTATTTTAAATACGCGTCCTAAAAAATCAGCTGCCGCTTATAAAAAAATCTGGTGGAAACAAGGTTCTCCGTTAATAGTACTTTCTAAAAGATTGTTTTCCAAAGTTTCTAAAAATTCTGAAATACCAGTAGAATTAGCTATGCGCTATGGAAACCCTTCTATGTTATCTGGTATTCAAAATTTAGTAGATAAAGGAGTTTCTGAAATTTTATTAATTCCATTATACCCTCAATTTGCTATGGCAACTACTGAAACTATTGTAGTTTTAGCAAATGAGATTATTAAAAAACATTTTCCACTTTTAAAATTAACCAGCCTGCCTGCCTTTTATAATAATGCAGATTATATTGAAGTATTAAGCAATCGTATTAAAAAAGACTTGGATATTTTACAGCCAGAACATCTTTTATTTTCTTATCACGGAGTTCCTGAAAGGCATATTAAAAAATCTGACATAACTAAATCGCATTGTAAAATAGATGGAAATTGCTGTAACACTCCTTCAAAAGCTCACGAATTTTGTTATAGACATCAATGTTATGAAACTACCAAATTAGTTGCTCAAAAATTAAACTTAAAAGAAGGAAGTTATAGCACATCGTTTCAATCTAGACTTGGTAGAGATCCTTGGCTACAGCCATATACCGATGCCACTATTAAAAAGTTTGCAAAAAATGGCATTAAAAAATTGGCGGTAGTTACACCTGCTTTTGTTTGCGATTGTTTAGAAACTTTAGAAGAAATTGGCATGGAAGCTAAAGATTCATTTTTAGAAAATGGCGGCATAAAATTCAATACTATTCCTTGTTTAAATGATGATGATGCCTGGGCTAAAACGCTAACAAACTGGATTACAAATTGGACTAACAATTCTTAAATTATGACATATTTATACATAAAATCCCTTCATATTATATTTATAACCACTTGGTTTGCTGGATTATTTTACATTATTCGTTTATTTATTTATTATAAAGAAACGGAAGAAAAACCTGAAGAGGTAAAGCAAGTTTTAAAAAATCAATACCAATTAATGATTAAACGATTGTGGTATATGATAACTTGGCCATCCGCAATTTTAGCTACTTTATTTGCAGTTTGGATGCTTATTTTACAACCTTCTTGGCTACAAACGAACTGGATGCTTATTAAACTAGGTTTTGTAGCATTACTCTATGCATATCATTGGTCGTGCCAAATTATGTACAACCAAACTAGGAAAGGTTATTTAAAATATTCTTCTTTTAGTTTACGTATTTGGAATGAAGTTGCAACCGTAATTTTATTTGCTTGTGTCTTTTTAGTTGTTTTAAAAGATGCCTTAGGTTGGGTATTTGGAGTTCTTGGAATTGTAGGCGTTTCTGTTTTATTAATGTTAGGTATTAAATTATACAAGACCATTAGATCAAAAAATAATTGGGAAAAAAAATAAATTATTTATTATTTATCAAATCCTTAAAATTTTATCAAACTCGCTATATACTTCCTAAGGTTTAGTTAAAATTTCTAAATTGTATTCAATTTTTTAATACTAAAAATGAATATATAATATTCTATATATCAATACATTAAACAGCACTAAATGATTTTAATCATTTTAAATACCCTTTGCAATTCTTAATTTTACAGCATCAAAACTACATAAAATATAAATACTACTTTTATGAAAAAACTTCTATTAGGAAATGAAGCATTAGCACAAGGTGCGATTGATGCCGGTTTATCGGGTGTATATGCTTATCCAGGAACACCGTCAACAGAAATTACGGAATACATACAAAAATCTAAAATTGCTAAAGAACTGAATATTCATTCACAGTGGTCTGTTAATGAAAAAACAGCAATGGAATCTGCTTTAGGAATGTCGTATGCAGGTAAACGAACCATGGTTGTAATGAAACACGTGGGATTAAATGTTGCAGCAGACGTTTTTATGAATATGTCCGTTTCAGGAATTAACGGCGGTTTAGTGGTGGTGGTTGCAGATGATCCATCTATGCACTCCTCACAAAACGAACAAGATTCCAGATATTACGGCAAATTTGCCATGATTCCAATTCTTGAACCTTCAAACCAGCAAGAAGCTTATGACATAACCAAATACGCTTTCGATTTATCTGAAGAAACCGGATTACCAGTTTTATTAAGGATGGTAACTAGGTTATCGCATTCAAGAGCAGGTGTAGAAATAAGCGAAACTCAAAAAGCTCAAAATGAAGTTAAACTTCCAACAAATTCAACTCAATTTTCTCTAATTCCTTCCTATGCCAGAGGTTTATATAAACACTTGGTAGCTATTCAACCAGAACTAGAAAAAAATGCTGAAAATAGTATTTATAATACGTTAATTAATGGAGAAAATAAATCCATAGGAATTATTGCTTCAGGTATTGGATACAATTACCTAATGGAAAATTATGAAGATGGCACTTGCCCATATCCTATTTTAAAAATTTCACAATATCCATTACCAAAAAAACAAGTGAAATATTTATTTGATACTTGTGAAAAGATTTTGGTTTTAGAAGAAGGTTATCCTTTTATTGAAGAAATGATTTCCGACTTTTTAGGGGAAAAACGAAAAGTAATAGGAAGACTTAGCCTTGATGTAAATAGAGTTGGCGAGTTAAATCCAGATACTATTGCCAAAGCCTTAAATTTACCAATTAAAGATATAGAAAGTAAACCAAAAGTGGTTGCTAACCGTCCACCTGAATTATGTGTAGGTTGCGGTCACAGAGATTTATTTGACGCAATTAACCAACTAAAAAAAGAAACACAAAGTCAACAAGTATTTGGCGATATTGGTTGTTATGCTTTAGGTGCTTTAGAGCCATACAAAAGCATAAATGCTTTAATTGAAATGGGCGCATCTATAACTATGGCAAAAGGTGCTGCAGATGCTGGAATTCATCCTGCAATTGCTGTTATTGGAGATTCTACTTTTACACATTCAGGAATGACAGGTTTGTTAAATGCAGTTATTGAAAAAACACCAATTACCGTTATTATTTCAGATAATTCTGCTATTGCAATGACAGGAGCTCAAGATTCTTCAGCTACAGGAAGATTGATAAACATTTGTAAAGGTATTGGAGTTGAAAAAGATCATTTAAAAATAATTACTCCGCTTCATAAAAATATGGATGAAAATGTAGATTTAATTAGAAAAGAATTAAATTATCAAGGAGTATCTGTAATTGTTTCACAACGACCATGTGTGCAACTTTCAAAAGAGAAAAAAGACAGATTAAAACATATTAAAACAGAAGTTCTAAATTAATAAAAAATGAAAACAAATATTCTATTAGCAGGCGTTGGAGGACAAGGAATTTTAACTATTGCTGCTGTTTTAGACACTGCTGCTTTAGCATCTAATTTATATTTAAAACAATCCGAAATTCACGGTATGAGTCAAAGAGGTGGAGCAGTTCATTCTCATGTTCGAATTTCTGATAATTCCATATATTCCGATTTAATTCCTTTAGGAAAAGCAGATGTTATCATCTCCGTAGAGCCTATGGAATTATTACGCTATTTACCTTATTTAAAAAAAGACGGCTATCTAATTACAGATACAAACCCATTTGAAAATATTGCAGATTATCCTGAGTTAGAAAACGTTTATAACGAAATTAAATCGCATCCAAATCATATTTTAATTGATGCTAAAAAAATAGCAAAAGATTTAGGAAATTCAAGAGCAACCAATATAGTTTTAGTTGGTGCTGCATCGTCTATTCTTCCATTAAGTGAAGAAAGTTTACTAAATGCAATTAAATCTTTATTTAAAAGAAAAGGAGAACGTATAGTTGAAAAAAATATAGAAGCTTTTAATAAAGGAAAGGAAATAGCAACCGAATTTGTTTCTTAAACCCTAGTAAATGTTACACAAAAATCTAATTGAACCAAAAAGCATTGCTATTGTTGGAGCATCTAACAATATACAAACACCAGGAGGAAGAGTTCTTAAAAATTTAATAGATCATCATTTTAAAGGAACTTTAATTGCTGTTAATCCAAAAGAAACTGAAGTTCAAGGAATAAAATGCTATCAAAATATAGCCGAAATTCCTAAAGTTGATTTAGCCATAATTGCTATTGCGGCAAAATTCACTTTGCAAACTATACAGATATTAACACAAAAGAAAAACACAAAAGGGTTTATCATTTTTTCTGCTGGTTTTAGCGAAAAAGATGAAGAAGGTAAGCAATTAGAAGAGGATATAGTTAAAGAAATAAATTCTGTTGGTGGAACACTTTTAGGACCAAATAATATTGGTTTAATCAACCAAAATTATGCTGGAGTTTTTACCACACCAATTCCTAAATTACACGCTAAAGGAGTCGATTTTATTTCTGGTTCTGGTGCAACTGCTGTTTTTATTATTGAAGCTGCAATGGCTAGTGGTTTAACATTTTCAAGCGTATATTCCGTTGGCAATTCTGCTCAAATTGGTGTAGAAGAAGTACTAGAACATTTAGACGAAACATTTGATAAAAATGCTAGTTCCAAAGTAAAACTTCTATATATAGAAAGTATTGAAAACCCGAAAAAATTACTGAAACACGCCACATCTTTAATTAAAAAAGGATGTAAAATTGCCGCAATAAAAGCAGGAAGTTCTTCTGCCGGAAGCAGAGCCGCAAGTTCACATACAGGCGCTTTGGCAAATTCTGATGTTGCCGTGGACGCTTTATTTAAAAAAGCTGGCATTGTTAGATGTTATGGAAGAAATGAACTTATAACGGTAGCATCCATTTTTATGCTGCCCGAATTAAAAGGAAAAAATATTGCTATAATTACTCACGCTGGCGGACCTGCGGTTATGTTAACCGACGCTTTATCTAAAAATGGATTAAAAGTGCCAGAAATTAAAGGAGTAAAAAGTAAAGAGTTACTCGAAAAACTTTTTGCTGGTTCTTCCGTTTCCAACCCTATTGATTTTTTAGCAACAGGAACTGCAGAACAATTAGAAACTATTATTGATTATTGCGAAAATGAGTTTTCTGAAATTGACGCTATGGTAGTTATTTTTGGAAGTCCGGGTTTATTTGAAGTATATGATGTTTATGACGTTTTAGATAAAAAAATGAAAACTTGTAAAAAACCAATTTTTCCTATTTTACCTTCTGTTGTAAATGTTAAAAAAGAAATTGAGTATTTTATTGACAAAGGAAATGTAATGTTTCCTGATGAAGTTATTTTTGGTAATGCCTTGGCGAAAACAACCATTAAACCAACAAATACAACTATTTTAATTTCAGAAGATATAAATAAAAAAGGAATTAGAAATATCATTGATTCTTCTGAAAATGGTTATCTAAAACCTCAACAAGTAAAACAATTGTTAGAATTCGCAAAAATTCCTGTTGTGCCCGAATTTATTTGCACTTCGGAAAGTGAATGTACATCTGTAAGNNGTTGGCGGAATAATTTTAAATATAAATTCTACAGAAAAATTAATAGAATCGTACCATGAAATCATGAAAATTGATGGCGCAAAAGGTGTATTAATTCAACCAATGAAAAAAGGAACCGAACTATTTATTGGCGCTAAAAAAGAAGGAGAATTTGGACATTTAGTTTTATGTGGTTTGGGCGGAATTTATATTGAAGTTTTAAAAGATACCTCTGCTGCTTTGGCTCCAGTAAGCAAGAGCGAAGCAATAGAAATGATTCGCAATTTAAAATCGTATAAAATAATTCAAGGAGTTAGAAATCAAAAAGGAATTAATGAAGCTTTGTTTGCTGAAATTATTACTAAAATTTCTCAATTAGTTACTATTGCTCCAGAAATTATAGAGTTAGATTTAAATCCGTTATTAGGAAATTCAAAGGAAATTGTTGCTGTTGATGCGAGAATACGAGTTGAGAAAATATAATTTAAAATATATTACGCTCAGCATCTAATATTTCTTTTACAGCTATTTGATAATTTCGAATGTTATTTGCTTTTTTTATTTTCTTTAAACTTTTCTTCGGGTTAGAAAATAATGTAGCAAAATAAGTCCATAAATGATACATTTTTAAAAGCAAATGAGTTGCACCTGAAAGCGATTCACTATACCCTTCAAAAAGTGTATCATGAAACTCACGGAATAATTCAATTTTATTATCAGGGTAATTTGACGTATTATTTTTTATCATATTTGGCAAAAAAGGGTTGGCAATCAGTCCTCTGCCAATCATCCAATGGTCTATATTTGGAAACCGTTTTTGCATTTCCTTAAAAACAGCAACAGAAGTTATATCTCCATTGTAATACAATTTATGCTTTGTAGAATCTATACATTTTTGAAAAGCATTTAAATCTACGCCTCCTTTATACAATTGTTTTCCTAAACGTGCATGTATTGCAATATTTTTAATTGGGTAATTATCTAAAATTGGTAACGTTTGAAGAATTTCATCACTATTTTCGTAACCTAAACGCATTTTCATAGATACAACAATATCCGATTCTTGTTGTACTTTATGAAGGATGTTATTAATTTTTTCAGGTTGACTTATAAGCCCAGAACCCATTCCGCATTTTGTAACCATAGGATACGGACAACCTAAATTCCAGTTTAATTCTTTATATCCAAATTGCTGAACATAGTTTGCTACAAATAAGAATTCAACGGCATCATTTGTTATAATTTGAGGAATAACTTCTAAACCAATATTGTTTTCCGGAAGAATATCACGTTCATAAGCTGGTTTTATTTTAAGTTTTCCGTTTAACCTTATATACGGAGAATAAAAGGTGTCTATTCCACCAAAATAGTTGTTAAAGGCATTTCTAAACCGAAAGTCTGTAAATCCTTGAAGTGGCGATGAAAGTAATTTGTAATCCATATAATTTAAGATGTTACAAATATAGAATACTTAAACTTTAATTAAAAAGTGTTATTGAATAATAATGTTATAAAATAAGTAACGTGTAACTAAACTATAAAATTTATAGTCAGTTACACGCTCTACAAGAGGGGTTTAATATTTTTTATATTGCTGAAGCTCCTGCTTCAGCAACAGCTTGATCATTTTCTACTGCACTTCCACTAACACCAATTGCTCCAATAATTTCACCAGCTTTATTTTTAATAGGAACGCCTCCAGGAAAAGTAATTAATCCTCCATTTGAATGCTCAATATTGTATAAAGATCCTCCAGGTTGTGAAAGTGTTCCAATAATTCCAGTATTCATATCAAAGTAACGAGCTGTTTTAGCTTTTTTTAATGAAATATCTGCTGATCCTAACCAAGCACCATCCATACGTACAAAAGCAACTAAGTTAGCACCTGCATCAACTATTGAGATGTTCATTTTTGTATTTAAAGAAATCGCTTTTTCTTTTGCTACTTCAATTATTTTTTCTGCTTGTTTTAAGGAAATACCGTTTTGGCTGAATCCTACATAAGAGCAAATTGTAAATAGAACTAATACTACTGTTTTTTTCATTTTTCTGTTTTAGTAAATAAATTATTAATACTGCAAATTTAATTTAACTTTGAACAGATGGTTTACGGTTTAAGTTCAAAAACTTATGAAAAAAGGTCAATTAATCGATTTATTCAACTTGCCTAGGGCTAAAACCAAACTCTTTTTTAAAGGCAGTACTGAAATTTGAAAGATTTTTATAGCCAAAATCTTCGTAAATTTCTGATGGTTTTACGTTTTCTATTTGTAGTTTTTCTTTGGCTTTGAGTAGCCTTTGTTTTAGAAACCATTTACCGGGATTTACACCATATTCATTTGAAAAATGACGTTTAAATGTAGATAAACTCATATTGCATAAAAAAGCGATTTCTTCTAGTTTTAAATTGGTATAAAGATTAGTTTCTATAATTTTTCGAAAAGAATAATTACTACTTGATGAGGTTAAAGAATATAAATACTGAATAAAATTAGCTTCATATTTATTTGCTAAATACAGCATTAATTCTTCAAATTTAAGAGATAAAATGTTTTCTGAAAATTTAGAACCTAAAAATTGTATAGATGCTAATGAATTAATAAAAGAGGCTATATAATCATCATTTATAATAACAAAATATGGAGGTTCTGTAGCTTTATTATTTATTTCAAATGAAAAAGAGTTACGATGTTTAAGTAAAAAATCTTCCACATTTTTTTGAGAGAAAAAAAATAATTTACAAAAATAAACCAAGTCTTTATTTAAAAGTTCTGTCATTAAAATATTACCGCTTTTAATAATAACTGACTGCTTTTCATTTACAGTAATTGAATTATTTGCAAAATGAACTTGCTTTTCTCCTATTTGTAAAAAACTGAGCATGTGTAAATTTAAATTTACTTTACTTTTAACAACATCAGCAGTCATTCTAAAATCATGAACAAATAAATCTGATTGATTTTGAGATGTTTTTCTAAATATTTCAGGGATATTTTGAACCATTTTATAATAAATGTTAAATTTAATTTCAAAGTTAAAACAACCCTATATTTTTAGAAAATTTAAGGAAATGAATTGAAACATTAATCTCCCAACTCTGGGTCCCATTTTTGATTAAACAAAATTATGCTAAATATTTTTAACGTTTTAAAACCAAAATTTTGATTAAAAAGCAACATTAACTTTGGTGAAATTCATCAATAATTTCATCCTAAAAAGCCTAATCAATACTATTAAAACAAAAATAATTTAATTTTACCTAACCCGCAAGTTTATAACAAATCCACTTCACCTCTACTTATAGAGCTTGTACTTCCAATTAAAAAATTAGTATTTTTTGGATGAATTTTAAACGACACATTTTCATTTTTAAATTTTTCAAAATGTTTTATAATTTGTTTATTGGAACTAATATCATTATCAAAAACCAGCATATCAACATTTTTGTTTTTGATTTGTGTTTTAATAGCATCAAAATGATTTAGCAATTCTGTAGAAACAACTATTTGCTTATTTTTAAAATGATTACTGATTTTTTTATTTTTCCCAAAAAATAAAATGGATAAAAAAGGTATTGTTTTAGAAGCTACAAAACTGAATTTGAACCATTTAATTAAAAACCAAAACTCTATACCAAAGCTCATGAAAAAATCATAAACTTTGTTAAGCTTAAAGTGTTTTTGATAAAATATTTTCATTGCTTTATGAAAATAGCGTAAATATTTTAAGTCTTTTAAGGTACTTTCTCCCTTATAATGGATTACAGTGGTATCCGAAAAATAATAATTTTGATAGCCCTTTTTCAAAATTTTATAACTCAAATCAATATCCTCGCCATACATAAAATAATCTTCATCAAATCCTTTTACTTCATTATATATTGAACGTTTTAAAAACATAAAAGCGCCAACTAACACATCAACAACTCCATTTTCATTTTCAGACAAATGAGAGGCATAATATTTACCTGTTCGCTTACTTGAAATAGCAAATAGCTTATTAAAGGCAACTTGAGGTACAGGAATTCCTCGCTTGCTTTCCGGCAAAAATTTACCTGAACCATCAATTAATTTTACACCTAAAGCACCTAAATTATTTTTAGTTTTAGCAAAAGTGAAAATTTTATCTAAAGTGTCTTCTGCTAAAACGGTGTCAGGATTCAGAATTAAAACATATTCACCTTTAGCTATTCTAACTCCTTGATTATTGGCTTTTGAAAAACCTACATTTTTTTTATTTTGAATAAGTTGAATTTCAGAAAAATTTTTAGAGATAATTTTACAACTTTCATCGGTAGAATGGTTGTCCACAACAATAATTTCAACAGTTAAATTAGTTGATGCTGCTTTAATACTTAAAATACATTGCTCTAAAAAATAGAGAACATTATAATTTACGATAACAA
>DGOU01000258.1 GCA_002390165.1 Lutibacter sp. UBA4458 | reverse complement strand
ACGCCATTTATCGTACCACTCGATTTAGGTTAAATAACAAGAGATGAAATAATATTCATTACTGCAAGTATTGGAGTCTCTACAGCACCAGAAGACAGTGACGAAGGAATGTCTCTACTTCGTAATGCCGATAGGGCGTTGTATATTGGAGCGAAGCAGGCCGGTAGGAATCGGGTTGCGGAGTATGTGAGGTAGACCAAATGAAAAGCGAGAGAATCCAGTGCTTGGATTCTCTCGTTTTATTTTAATCTAAAACGGGAAACAATTTTTGATATCTATTAATGGGCTTTTAAATTTGGCTGCCTTATTTTAATTATACTTTGCAATGTAATTATGTTTATTACTTTTCTTTCTGTTCCTCTGTTAGTAAGAGGGTAGTAGATTCATACTTAGTGACCACAAATGTAGTAGGAGTAGATGGTTTATCAAAGATATCGGTGTCTATAAAGCCTGAGCCATCACTCGATGAAGGGGTGGAAATTTTAATGTTTCCGCTACCTATAAGATTCTTTCCGATAACATAACCGGTAATATTTACTGATCCTGAAGCATTCAAATCACTATCGGGTAGGTAAAGGATTTGTCCATTAGTCGTGTTATTACCTTCCAGAGTGACTTTATTTTTACCCAACACTACAATGTTACCATTAACTGAACAACCGTTATTAGTTAGATTTGCATTCTTAACGTATAGATTAGCTTCAATTTTACAGTTTCCCCAATTTGAAAGTTCTAAGGCTCTTTTATTGTCGTTTAAATAATAGACAGTTGTCTCGAAATTGTTTCTTTTTTTTCCTTTAGAATTATTATTTTGAACAATCTTCCCTAAAGAAAGGGTATCTTTTACATAAATTTTTAGCTTTCCATTACCTGAGATATTAATATCCCGATTGTTCATATTCAGCTTATTTATGTAAAGAGAATAAACGGCATTTTCGTCAGAATCAGGGAGTTTGATATTTACTGAATTATATTTGCTATAATTGAATTCATTTATATTTATTTCCTTTTTTATATCTGAAAACTCGATGATCTCTGTGTCACTAGGTAGATTAGTTGTAGTTGGCTTGAAAGTTACTTCTGGCATTTTAGGCTTAAACTCTACGCTTGCTAGATTTGTACAATCAATGTCCTTATACAACTTGGAAATGTCATTCAATTCTTTTATTCCACCAATTGGTTGTGGTAATTGTTTAATAGGTGTATATTGTTCAACAATTAGATTAGGGTCTGGTCTTGTAATCTTACCAATGGCAATGAGCTTTTTTGCTTTTGTTCCCCATCTTGTAATAGAAATATCACTTTCAGAAACAATATCTCCTGTAACGTTTGGACTGCCTGTTATAGTTATTGGACCGCTAGCATAAAGTTGACCGGTAATTATAGGAGCATTTGAAATGGTTATTCCTAATTTAGAGAAAATATTCCCTTTTATAGGCGCTGAATTAGTGATTGAAAGGTTGCCGAAAGAATAAACGTTTCCCTCGATTCCATAATTATCTCCACCTAAATTTAGAGTGCTGTCTTCTTTTAATATAACATCTCCCTCAATTTTAACAGAACCACTTGTTGATGCAGAATTGAATACACCATTAGAACAACCTTTAAATATTGGATTTTTAGGTGGGTTTGAATCACCTATGGTTATTTCTTCGGTACTGATTGTATGCCCAAAAGCGATCGTCATAATTTGCGACACTGTTCGGCTTTTGTTATCTATGATGCCAACCGAACTGATTGTATAGGTGTATCCACCTGTTGATGTAACTGTCACTTCGGCTTTAGTATTTTTATCAAACTGTTTCTCATACTCTTTAATAAACGGCGTATTATTTGGTATATAATCATCAATATAGTTTCTAGCAGTCTCTAAGAATCTATCTTCAAAGCTTTTTATTAATAAGAATTCTTCCTTTTCCTCAGGATCTTCTATTGCCTGATATTCTGCATCTACGTCATTGAAGGCTTTTGTTGCAAGAGCATTAATTTCTGCTCGTGTTTCTACTAAACCAGCTTCAGCTATATAGTAGATTGATTGGTCATCACGTTCATTTACTGTAGTTTTCATTACATTTGCTGACATAATTAACATGCTAGTTCCTAAAACTGTAATCAAGGCAATAGTGAAGATTACAGATAATAAAGAATAACCCGATTCATTAGTGGCTTTTTTGAGGAATTTCAAGGTGAATTATTCCCCTTTCGTAGTATTATTTCAGTCGAAACAGTTTTTTCATTATTATAAATTTCTATGAATGTACAGTCTGGCAAGCCACTCTTACATGGTATAGCTTTAAAGTCCTCAATATCTGAAACGATTGGCACACCATCTTTATTAATTGTTTTTGCTATATCTTCAAAACTATAGACAATCGTCTCTGTTGAATCAGAGTTGATGGAAATTGAAAGAAAAGTGTCATTTGCTATTACATTATTTGGATATTTTCGAATATCTTTTGTAATTAATTTTAAAGCATAGGAAGCATCGTTAACTTGTTTATTTGCATCACTTTGTTTATTATGTTGATCTTTACTAGTAGTAATGACAGAAAAAAGAGTTAGAGCGATAATTGACATTATAACTAGGGTAGCTAAAACTTCAAATAATGTTAGTCCATCCTGATTTTTTAATAGATTTTGTATCCTCAATTAGTAGTAGGCCTCCATTCTATTGTGTTTTCTACCTTAGCCTTTAAAGTATCACGTTCACAAAGTTTGATGATCACTTTGGATAGATATAACTTTTCATTATTGATTTCATGAGTTGCTGATATCTTAGAACTCCTTGTGTTGTAGTCTGATAATATTAATATGAATTTTGGATTGTTAAGTGAAATTTCTTCAGTAGAATTAGGTGTCCTCTCAAAAGTATTTTCTTTCCACCCTTCATCTTCTTCATCATCCATACATCTTAGATCATTAGGAGCCTTGCTGTATGCCAAAGCCTCAATCGCATCTTCTCTTTCGTTAAATGGTGTACCCATCGAAAGACTGTATAATGACTCCATTTCTTTTTGCACACTGTATGTAGAGTCCATGATGCTTTCTGACACTTTGGTTGTTTTTGCCGAACTTATTAATAATGAAAAGAAACCTAGTATAACAATGCTTAATAGAAGAATAGAAATAATAACTTCGATTAATGAGAATCCATTTGCATCAAATCGATGTTTTACTGTTGTTGCTATCTTCAATGGAAAATCACCTCTTTCTCACTAATAAATTTATTGTAAAAAAATAAATTAAAATAATATCATATTATTTTATTTGATAATGGAGATGTCGAAAGGAGTTAAGGTATTATTACAGTAGATTTGTTGATAGTATTTATACAGTAGTGTTATCCTCTTGGCTATTAAGTCTACCTAACATTGAGTAGTCATTCTTTATAATTTAAAAATTTGTGAAGCTTTAATAATAAAGCGGTAATTATTAAGGCGAGTTGTAGAATAAAATTAAATAAAATATACGATAAAAATTGAATTAACTTTTTTATTTCATGGAAACTATACTTGTAATTGGTAGCTTAATAATATATAAATAAGTATAAAGAATCAATATATAAAGAGATAATTTGACGATTTAAGTATTTGTTAATTCAAAAGTATCGAGATTAATTTAATTTAAAGGGCAAATAGACCTACAAAAAACTATTTGTGAATATTCACTAATAAACAGGTGAAATGGGGTAATTAAAAAGTGAAAATAATTTGGAAAACAGTATTTTTAGTTATATTAGTATCCTTTCTTTTTTATTTGTGTTTTAGCAATTTTGCCCCTGTACAACAAGTAAAGGCAGAAGGAAAATATTCCGGGTCTAGCGTTGGTGGACAACAAGTGGAATCTCTTGATAGAGAAGAAATTATTTCTCTCTTAAATTCAAAAATATTGGAATGGAAGCAAAATCCTATTCTATTAACTGGAAACAATACTGACATTACGCTAAATTCTGAGTGGTGCACAATTAATGTAGAGTCAACCGTAGATCAATT
>DGOU01000048.1:7886-8064 GCA_002390165.1 Lutibacter sp. UBA4458 | reverse complement strand
AAATGAAATACTTAATGCAATTAGTTAATAATAAACCTGTTATAGAGTATTGTGGAGGTACAGAAATAGGTGGGGGCTACGTTACAAGTACCGTTGTACAACCTAATATAGCTAGTACATTTTCAACCCAAGCTTTAGGCGGAGAATTTGTTTTATTAGATGAAAATCATCACCAATC
>DGOU01000048.1:1076-7795 GCA_002390165.1 Lutibacter sp. UBA4458 | reverse complement strand
GGCGTCATGGCGATCAAATGGAGCAATTGCCAAATGGTTATTATAAAGCGCAAGGAAGAGTAGATGACGCCATGAATTTAGGAGGAATAAAAGTGAGTTCTACTCAAATTGAAGCAGTAATTAATACACTAAATTTTATAAAAGAATCTGCTGCAATTGCGGTATCACCAAAAGGTGGAGGTCCAAGTTTTTTAGTAATTTATTATGTAGAAAAAATCCGTAATATTTCTAATGAAGAACGATTTAATCAAGCTAAAAACAGTATAAGAAAAGAGTTAAATCCTCTTTTTAAAGTAGTAGATTTAATAAAAATAGATATATTGCCTAGAACAGCTTCTAACAAAGTAATGCGAAGAAAATTAAGAGATTTATACCAACAAAAATAAAAATATATTTGTGAAAATAATATCATACAACGTAAACGGAATTAGAGCAGCTTTAAAAAAAGGTTTTATAGAGTGGTTGGTTGCTACTAATACAGATGTAATTTGCCTTCAAGAAACAAAAGCTCATAAAGAACAGTTAGATTTAAGTTTGTTTGAAAACGCTGGTTATATTTATCATTATTGGTTTTCTGCACAAAAAAAAGGGTACAGTAGCGTTGCTATTTTATCTAAAACAAAACCAAATCATGTAGAATATGGAACTGGCATTGAAACTATGGATTTTGAAGGAAGAAACCTTCGAGTAGATTTTGATGACTTTTCTTTAATGAGTTTATATTTACCCTCTGGAACAAATGATGCTCGATTAGATTTTAAATTGAATTATATGACTGAATTTCAAGAATATATAAATCATTTAAAAAAAGAAATACCTAATTTAATTATATGTGGCGATTACAATATTTGCCATACTGAAATTGATATTCATAACCCAAAACAAAATAAAAATACTTCTGGATTTTTACCAATAGAACGTGAATGGCTATCCGGATTTATTAATAGTGGATTTATAGATTCTTTTAGATATTTGCATAAAGAACCTCATAATTATACTTGGTGGAGTTACAGAGCAAATGCAAGAAATAATAATAAAGGATGGCGAATAGATTACCATATGGTTAGTGAACCAATGAAAAACAGAATACAACGCGCTTATATTTTACCCGAAGCCAAACATTCTGACCATTGCCCAATTGTTGTTGAAATAGATTAATGTGATTATTACCTTTTAAAATTATAAGGTAATTTTGTAGAAAATTAGAAGTGATAAAAATGAAACAACTAGTATATATTATTTTATTGTGTGTGTTTTATAATGGTTTTACCCAAGAAAATGACACTATAAAACTTCAAAAAATTAATGATTCTAAAGAAATTTCTTTTAAAAAAGATACTATTTTTAGGCAGACGACCGATTCTTTAGCTTTTAAAAAGGATTATTTTGCAGATAAAATAGATAGTTTATGGTTACACCAATTAGTAAATTCACCTTTAAACGATACTACTAAATATGTGTTAACTGGTAGTAAAATGATGGTTGCTGATTTAGTTGAATTTCCAACCGATACCTTAAAAAAACGATTAAAAATATTAGATTCTAAATCTCCTTTTCATATAGCATATAATCCGCAACTTGAATCTATTATTAAAACCTATTTAAAACGAAGAAAAGGAACTTTCTCAAATTTATTACAAAAAGCACGCTATTATTTCCCTCTATTTGAAGAACAATTAAGTAAATACAATATTCCTTTAGAAGTAAAATATTTGGCTATTGTTGAATCTGCTTTAAAACCACGAGCACGATCTAGAGTTGGCGCTGCAGGTTTATGGCAGTTTATGTATCAAACAGGAAAACAGTTTGATTTAAATGTTAGCTCTTATGTTGATGAACGCTATGACCCCGTACGAGCAACTGAAGCCGCTTGTAAATATTTAAAAAGCTTACATCAAATTTTTGGAGATTGGGATTTGGCATTAGCAGCATATAATTCTGGGCCAGGAAACGTTTCTAAAGCTATCCGTAGATCAGGTGGAAGCACTAATTATTGGAATATTCGTCATAATTTACCAATGGAAACTGCAGGTTATTTACCTGCTTTTTATGCCACTTTATACATTTTTGAATATGCTAATAAACATCATATTAAAGCTAAAAAAACGGCATTAGCTAAGTTTGAAACAGATACTGTTCAAGTTAAACGGTTATTAACTTTTGCGCAAATAAGTCAGTCTATTGGTGTAGATATTAAAGTATTGCAATTTTTAAATCCAGCCTACAAATTAGATATTATACCTTATATAAAAGGTAAAAATTATACACTAACACTGCCTGTTAATTACATTGGAAAGTTTGTAAGTAACGAAAATCAAATTTATGCCTTAGCAAAAATTGATGATGCCAAACGCGAAAAGCCATTACCCAAGTATTTTAAAATGAGTCAGCGCATAAGATACAAAGTTAGAAATGGTGATTTTTTAGGTAAAATAGCAAATAGATATGGAGTTTCTGTAAAAAGTATAAAAAAGTGGAATCGTTTAAGGAGTTCGAGATTAAGAATAGGACAACGATTAACCATTTACCCAAGAAGATTACCCGGAATTTCAAAACATAAAACCGTTAAAAAGCATACTAAAAAACAGACACCAAAAGGAAAATATCAAATCTATACGGTTAAAAATGGAGATTCTTTATGGTTAATTGCTCAAAAATTTTCAAAAGTTTCCGTTCAAAATATTAAAGATTGGAACAATATTTGGAGTGTTAAAAGTTTAAAACCAGGAACAAAGTTAAAAATATATAATCTTTAAAATAAAAATGAAAAAATTAGCTGTATTATTTACCATTTTTACTCTTTTAATTTCTTGTAATTCAGGAAATAACAAAATTGTGCTTCAAGAATCAAACGGAAGAATGAACCACCTTCTTATTGTAATGAAAAATAGTGCGTGGAAAGGAGATTTAGGAGACGCCATTAGAAAAGTAGTTACAGAACCTGTAGTTGGGCTACCTCAACCCGAACCTTTATTTGATATTACACAAGTTCCTGAAAAAAATTTCGGATCTATGTTTAAAGCTTCACGAAGTGTTTTAAAACTAGGTATTGCAAATGAAAATTCTTTTAACATAGCCACTAACGTTTATGCTGACCCACAAAAAATTATAACTATTACTGGAAAAACAAAAGAAGATTTAATAGCAGAAATTAAAAAACATGCTAAAACCATAATTGCTACTTTCAAAAAAGAAGATATCTTTTTAGTACAGAGAAAAATAATTAAAAAATATTATCCCACTACTAATATTGCCACTTTTAAAAAACATGGTTATAACTTAAGAATTCCTAAATCTTATAATAAAGTGGAAGATGATGGAGATTTTATTTGGTATAGATATCATTTATCCGGTGGAAATAGTATGGAGTTAATTTCTTATACTTATCCTATTAATAATGAAAATGATATTAACGGAAACAATGTGGTAACAAAAAGAGATAGCATTGGTAAAAAACACATTCCTGGAGCTTTAAAAAATTCGTATATGATTACTGAAGCAGCATATACACCTCATATGTTTCAAACAAAAATAGCAGGAAAACCAGCTATTGAAACTAGAGGGAAATGGGAAGTTAAAGGTGTTTATATGGCTGGGCCTTTTTTAAATTATTCCGTAATTGATAAAAAGAATAATAGAATAATTGTAGTGGAAGGTTTTACTTTTGCTCCATCTATAAACAAACGTGATTATATGTTTGAGTTAGAAGCTATTTTAAAAACCCTAAAGGTTAATTAAACTCTAACCACTACAAATCCTCTTGCTGTTTTTCTATGATAAACACCGTTCCATTTATAATAACGGTGACCTCTAATATAAATTACTTTATGAACTTTTGGTAGTCTTTTTATAACCACAACTTTGGCAGGTGTTGCTCTAACCGTAGTTACACACGAGGTTAATGTAAATGAAAATAAAATTGCTAATAATACAATTGTGGATCTCATAACTAAAAAATTTATGGTTTGTTATAAGACTGTAAAATGTATAAAAGGTTTAATTTTCCTCGTTAACATAATTATTTTTATTATAAAAAATACTTTTTGATTTTACATAATTAAAATTTTCTACTTCAATTAAATCAAGAATGCTGTTAAAGAAAAAATCGGTAGTGATTTTTTTATCTGCATTATTTTTTAAATTTCTAACTTTATCTGGATGAGCTTTTTTAAATTCGTCGGAATACCAGACTATCATAGCTGGATTTGTACTGGAGCCATCATTTTGAGCATGTAACCATTTACCATTTTCACCTAAAATTTCACCGTGATCAGACAAATAGATTAGAATCGTTTCAGTATGTTCTTTTTTTAAAATTGAGATAATACTATGTAAAAAATTATCCAAATATAAAATAGTATTATCATAGGAATTAATTATTTCATTCTTAGTTAATGATGGAATATATTTGCTATTAATTACAGGTTTATATTTTCTAAAATTTTTAGAATATCTATTTTCATACCACCAATGGCTACCAATCATATGAAGAGTAATAAATTGATTTGTAGTTTTGTTAAATATCTTTTTAAAAGGAGGTATTAATTCATTATCTAACTTTTTATGAAAACTTAAAACCGAGTGAAATTTATCAATTAACTCAACATAATTATTCTCATTAATAAATGAATAATAACTTTTTTCAGGAGTTTGATTTCCAATCCAATAAGTCTTAAAATTTGAATTATTTAATATAGAATACAAAGAATAAATAGGTGATGTTTTTATTTGTGTAATTGATGTGTTTGTTAAAATTTGAGGCACACTAATTGCTGTATAAGTAAATGGAGTATAAACATTTGGTAAACTAATAACATTTTTTATTTCATTCAATAAAGGTGTTGTATTTCTACTATAATTATTTAACCTTAAATGATCTGCTCTTACAGATTCTCCTAGTACAAAAATTATATTAATGGATGTTTGTCTATGTTTAATTTTATTACTTATAGAACTAATTTTTAATTCAGGTTTATTAGAGTAATTTATTATTGCGAATGTTAAACTATAGGGTAAGCGCCTTTTAAAAACACCAAACTTATAATTTTCAACAATAAAAAAAGTTAAAATTCCAATTATAGAAAATAAAATCAAAGGAGATTTTAGTTGATTAATATGGAGTTTATTATATAATTTAATTATAAAAATCAGGACTCCTATAATTAAAAAAAAATATAGTAATAGAGGAAGTGAAATTAGATCAATTGCAATATTCATTTTAGTTTCAATAGCAGCTTGTATTATTGAGCCAGAAACTGTTATATCCTGAGTGTAAACCCAATATGAAAATAAAGAATAAAAAATAAATAAAGGAGGAAAGGTTGCATAAAATATATATTTATTAATACTTAAAATATATAAAAATCCAAAAACGGTAAACTGAAGCATTAAAAAATGAATAAAATATATCAAATAATCTGAAAAATATTTTAACGGCAAATTATAATACGTTGAAAAAGTAATAAATATTCCAAAAACTAAATTTAAAATTAGATGAAATTTTATTTGTTTTTTATACAGTTTTAATTTTTCCATTTAAAATAGGAATGTATTTATTAATTAAAAATATTACCGGCACTACCATTAAAATTTGAAATATAGAAATTACAAATTTTTCTAATTCTGAAAAATGGAAAACTGAAAATCCAAAAACAAATAAAAGAACAAATTTAATAACCGTTAAAGCTCTTAAATGCAGCGCTAAAATTGGAATGGTGGATTTTCCTATAAATTCAAATAACTTAAATTGATGAAATGTTTTTAAAAATAACAAATAAAAAACGGATCCAGAAATGCCATTTATAACAAAAAGCAATTCATTTCCATAAATTGAACGATACATATCAACTTTGCTATTTAAAGTGAAAAATGTAAAATGAATAACCCCAAACGCAATTATTAAAAAAAGCGAATGTTTCTTGTTTAAATTTATAAAAAAAGACTTAAAAAAGAACCCAAAGCTATAAAAAACTAAGGCGGCAAGAGCAACATCAAAACTCCATAAAAAATGAGTTTTAAACATGAAAGGAAGAAAAAAACCTATAGTTATTAATACACTTATAGCAAGTATTTGTAAAAAAATTTGCTTAATTTTTCTAGTATAATAAAAAATAAAAAAGGTTAAAAAAACTGATGGTAAAAACCACATCGGAATTCCCCAATCCATATATTCTCTACCTCCTTGAGCATAAAAAATACCAATAAAATTTTTTAACACAGACAAACTATACTTTGTGCTTTCTCCATAAAATCTACCAAGAAAAAACCAAAACAAAAAAAGCATTAAGCTCCATAAGAAGTATGGAATAATAATATTTTTAAATCGTTTTTTTAGCGAATTAGAGTCTTGCGTTCTTGGATGAAAAAAGCCTGAAATAATAAAAAAAAGAGGAACATGAAATGTATAAATATATTTTTCAAAAATTGGGAAGTTATGGCCATAAACAACTAGAAAAATACTTAGTCCACGTAATTGATCTATCCACCCAATTCTTTTATTTAATTTATTCATTTTTTTTCGCCCAACTATCACGTAAAGGCACTGTTCTATTAAAAACTAAACGATTTTCAGTTGTGTCTTTATCCACACAAAAATAACCTAATCGTTGAAATTGAAATCTGTCTAATACTTTAGCTGTTTTTAAACTAGGTTCTATAAACGCTTCCATAGTTTGTAAAGAATGTGGATTTATAAACTTTTTAAAATCAATATCTTTATG
>DGOU01000048.1:381-1024 GCA_002390165.1 Lutibacter sp. UBA4458 | reverse complement strand
GAAACCCAATGCAAAGTTCCTTTTACTTTACGTTTGCTTGCTTCAGATCCACTACCACTTTTACTGTCTTTATCATAAGTACAATAAATTTCAGTAACCTCTCCGTTTTCATCTTTTTTACAAGATTCTGCTTTTATAATATATGCGTTTTTAAGTCGTACTTCTTTTCCTAATTTTAATCTAAAGAATTTTTTGTTGGCTTCTTCTCTAAAATCTTCTTTTTCAATATATATTTCACGAGAAAAAGGGACAGCCCTACTGCCAAAACCTTCAGCATAATCGTTATAATTTGCATCTAAAAACTCTTCTTCTCCTTCAGAATAGTTTGTAATTATAACCTTTACAGGATTTAAAACACCCATAACACGTGGTGCTGTTTTATTTAAATCGTCTTTTATACAATATTCTAATAAGGCAACATCGGTAACATTATCTCTTTTAGAAATACCAGCAGTTTCACTAAACGTCCTAATAGATTCTGGCGTGTAGCCTCTTCTTCGTAAACCTGAAATAGTTGGCATACGAGGATCATCCCAACCAGAAACCAGACCTTCTTCTACTAATTGTAACAGTTTACGTTTACTCATTACCGTATAACTTAAATTACGCCGGGCAAACTCACGTTGTTTAGGTCGTAATTTTT
>DGOU01000048.1:0-275 GCA_002390165.1 Lutibacter sp. UBA4458 | reverse complement strand
TGATGTTCTTTTTTAAGAATTCTATACATAATTGGGTCACGCATATGCATATTGGTATGTTTCATATCAATTTTTGCACGTAATACATGAGAGCCTTCCTCAAAATCTCCATTTTTCATTTTTAAGAAAAGGTCTAAATTTTCTTCTACCGTTCTATTTCGGTTTGGGCTATCTGTTCCTACTTCTGTTGGAGTTCCTTTTTGGATAGCCATTTCTTCAGAAGTCTGATTATCAACATAAGCCTTTCCTTCTTTAATTAATAGAACAGCCCAGTC
>DGOU01000242.1 GCA_002390165.1 Lutibacter sp. UBA4458 | reverse complement strand
TAAATAAAAAAACCGCCAATTGGCGGTTTTTTTCATAGCAACATTCCTACATTTATTTTGCTCCAAGCATTAACAATTCATTTACAACAACTTCTGTAATATAGCGTTTGTTGCCTTCTTTATCGTCGTAACTTCGCGAAGTTAATTTTCCTTCAATGGCTATTTCTTTTCCTTTTTCTAAATATTTCTCAACAATTTCGGCTGTTTTATTCCATGCAACCAAATTGTGCCATTCGGTATTTGTTACTTTTTCACCATCTGCATTTTTATAATTTTCGTTAGTTGCCAATGAAAATTTTGCCAATTTACTTCCGTTTTCAAGATTAATAATTTCAGGATTGTTTCCTAAATTTCCAATTAATTGTACTTTGTTTCTTAACGTATTCATAAGATAAGTTTTTAAATTAAGCTGAATCTCGTTTGTTCAATTCAACAGTGCAAATATTAGATACTTTCTTAAAATTATTCGGTTGGTATATAATTACTTTCGAATGTAAATGGTTGTATTCGTTTGTACGCGTTTTTTTTCATATATTTATATACTACTAAAAACTAAAATATTGGAATATGATAATTGATTTTAGAAATGAAATTTGGAAAGCGTTTAGAATGGAACATTGGAGCGATGATGACGAATATATGGTTTCAAATTATGGTAGGGTGAAGAAGAAAAAAGTATATGAAGAAACTTGGAGATTGTCTCCAACTTCTTTAGTTAGTGGGTATGAATCTTTTGGAATTAAGAAAAAAGGGAAACTTAAATCTTCTTCTACCTATGTACATAGGTTGGTGGCAATTTTATTTTTAGAAAAAAAAGAAGATCAAAAATATGTAATTCATTTAGATTTTGATAAAGTAAATAATGTAGCTGAAAATTTAAAATGGGTAACTAAATCAGAAATGTTTTTGCATCATAAAAAAAATCCAAAAAAAATAAATAGACGTGGTAAAATAACCTACTCAAAATTATCGGAAGGGAGAGTTCGACTGATAAAAAAGAAAATATTTGATCCAAACAGAAGAACAAGAATGCGTATTATTGCTAAACAATTTGGTATTTCTGAAATGCAATTATATCGAATTAAATCTGGTGAAAACTGGGGGCATGTAAAAATTGACGATTAAAATAATAAAAAAAACTTATGAAAAAAAATTGCTTAGAATGCGGTGAGCCATTTCAAGGTCGTATGGACAAAAAGTTTTGTTCGGATTACTGTAGAAACACGTACAACAACAAAATAAACAAAGAAAGTAAAAATCTTATTAGAAACATTAATAATCGATTGCGAAAAAACCATAGACTGTTATCTGAATTAAATAAAACAGGAAAAACAAAAGTTACTCGAAGAAAATTATTAGACGGGAATTTCGATTTTAATTATTTTACTTCAATTTATACTACTAAAACTGGTAATACGTATTACTATGTTTATGATCAAGGATATCTATCTTTAGAAAACGATTATTTTTTATTGATTAAGAATGAATAATTTCAAACAAAAACAACTTTAATTTTTATGAAAACCAATTACCCAAGTTTAATTTCATTTTTACTAATAGTTTTTATTGGCTATTATAGTTTTATTTCTTTAACACCTTCAGCAGATATAAAAACAAATAGTGATAAGACCATTTTTTCAACTGCCAAAGCTTTAAATAATTTAAAAGAAATTTCTAAAGCCCCTCATTTTGTAGGTACAAAAGCACATAAAAATGTAAAAGATTATTTAAAATCGCAATTAGAGGCACTTGGTTTAAAGGTAGAAATACAAGAGCAAATAGCCGTTAATAATAAATGGAGAGCAGCAGCTAATACCAAAAACGTAATTGCTAAAATAAAAGGAACTCAAAATGGCAAAGCATTATTATTACTATCTCATTACGATTCAAATCCACATTCAGCATTAGGAGCAAGTGATGATGGAAGTGGCGTAGTAACCATATTAGAAGGGGTTAGATCTTTTTTGGCTTCAGGTAAAAAGCCCAAAAACGATATTATTATCTGTTTTTCTGATGCAGAAGAATTAGGATTGTTGGGTGCAAGTGCTTTTGTTAACCATCATCCTTGGGCGAAAAATGTAGGTTTAGTTTTAAATTTTGAAGCTCGTGGTAGCGGAGGTCCAAGTTATATGTTGCTGGAAACCAATGGTGGAAATCATAATTTAATTCAAAATTTTCAAAAGGCAAATACGCCTTTTCCTGTTGGTAACTCGTTAATGTATAGCATTTATAAAAAGTTACCTAATGATACCGATTTAACTGTTTTTAGGGAAGATGGGAATATTAATGGATTTAATTTTGCTTTTATTGGAGATCATTTTGATTACCATACTGCACAAGATTCTTTTGACCGACTAGACAGAAAATCATTAAAACATCAGGCTAGTTATTTAATGGCAACGTTAAATTATTTTGCAAATGCTAATTTAGAAAAACTGAATTCAAAGCAAGATGACGTGTTTTTTAACTTTCCATATTTAGGAATAATTTATTATCCGTTTACTTGGGTTACACCTATGTTTTTAGTGTGTGTATTATTATTTATTGGCTTGCTGATTGTTGGTTTTTTTAACAAAACACTAACTTTTGATGGTGTTTTAAAAGGATTTATTCCATTAATAGTTAGTTTAATAATATCGGGATTATTCACCTTTTTTGGTTGGAAACTTTTACTTAAAATTCATCCACAATATCAAGATATTTTACACGGCTTTACCTATAATGGTTATTATTATATTGCAGCTTTTGTAGCGATAACTATTGCAATTTGTTTTGCAATTTATAATCGATATTTTAAAAAATTAAGTAATCAAGATTTGTTAATTGCACCGTTAATTATTTGGTTACTTATTAATGCAGGTGTAGCTTTTTATTTAAAAGGAGCAGGGTTTTTTATTATACCTGTAATCATTATATTAGTAATGCTGGCTGTAATTATTTTTTCAAAACAAAAAACTACAACTACGCTACTTTTTACGTTTTTAAATTTACCTATTATTTTAATTTTTGCGCCTTTAGTAAAAATGTTTCCAGTAGGTTTAGGATTAAAAATGTTGTTTGTAAGTGCCGTGTTAACAGTGTTGCTATTTGGAGTATTAGTTCCTGTTTTTCAACAGTATAAAAAAACAAAACAATTAAAACGATTATTTTTAGCGATAGGTGTTTTAAGTTTTGTAGTCGCTTATTTCAATTCTAATTATACCAGCAACAGAAAAAAGCCAAATAGTATATTTTACATTTTAAACGCTTCTAAAAATGAAGCTTTTTGGGCTAGTTATAATTATAAAACGGATGATTTTACCAAGCAATTTTTAGGTGAAAATCCTACAAAAGGAAGTTACGATAAAAATACTATGGCAAGTAAATATCGTACTAATATTAAATTATATGCTAAAGCTAAAATAGAAAACTTAGCACAACCTACTATTTCTATTTTAAAGGATACTTTAATTAATAATAACAGAAAAGTTATTTTCGAAATCAGTTCTAATAGGAACGCTAATAAAATAGAAATACTAACTAAAAAGCCTTTGAAATTAAAGTCCTTTATAATTAATAAGGAAGCTTTAAAAAACAATTCTAGTTCAGAATATGTGTTAGATATGCAAAAGGGCACGGTATTAAGTTATTACAGAACTTCACCCAATGAAAAAATTATTTTAGAAATGGTTGGCGATAAAAATCAGAAAGTGGATTTAGATATACTTGAAGTTAAATACGATTTATTTACCAATCCATTATTTAGTGTTAAACCAAGAACTAATATAATGATGCCAATGCCTTTTGTTTTAAATGATGCTACAGTTATTAAAACAAATTTTCAATTTTAAAAGTTTTTTTTTCAATAATAAATAATGCATTACAAAACTAATTACATACGCAGTGCATTTGTTTTTCTATTTCTTTTGTTAATACCAAAAACAAAAACGTTAATTTAGCTAAGGTAATTTATAAAAATTGAGAAAGATAAAATGACCATAGAAAAATATCTTGAGAATATCAACCAACGTTATCAATTAGGAAACGCAACTGAACACACTTTTAGAGGAGATTTACAGCAACTTATTGAAAGTTTAGTAAAAGATATACAAGCAACCAACGAACCCAAACGACAATCTTGTGGTGCGCCTGATTACATTCTAACTAAAAAAGACATTCCCGTTGGATTTATTGAGGCAAAGGATATTGGAGACAAAGATTTAGAAGGAAAAAAGAAATCGGGTAATAAAGAGCAATTTGACCGATACAAAGCCTCGTTGAATAATTTAATTTTCACCGACTATGTAAACTTCCATTTATACAACGATGGTAAATTTATTACTAAAATAGCGATTGGAGAAATCACCGAAAATGGAATTAAACCCATTCCTGAAAATTTTACAACGTTTAAAGACTTAATCAAAGATTTTTGTACACACGTTGGGCAAACTATAAAAAGCTCAAAAAAACTAGCAGAAATGATGGCGGGCAAAGCCCGCTTGCTGTCTGATGTTATTGAGAAAGCTTTAACAAGTGATGAAACGCATAATGAAGACAGCACACTTAAAGAGCAAATGTTTGCTTTTAAAGACATTTTAATTCACGATATTACTCCAAAAGGATTTGCCGATGTATATGCACAAACTATCGCTTACGGTTTGTTTGCAGCGCGGTTGCACGACCCAAGTTTAGATAGTTTTAGCAGACAAGAAGCTGCCGAACTCATTCCAAAATCAAATCCGTTTTTACGAAAACTCTTTGGTTACATTGCTGGTCCGGATATTGATGACCGTATTAAATGGATTGTTGACAACCTAACCGAGATATTTCTTGCTTGTAACGTTGAAGAAATTCTAAAAGACTATGGGAAGTCCACAAAAATGGAGAACCCTATCATCCATTTTTACGAAACCTTTTTAAGCGAGTACGACCCAAAAGTAAGAAAAGCTCGTGGTGTTTGGTACACGCCTGCGCCAGTGGTTAATTTTATTGTGCGTGCAGTAGATGATATTTTAAAAACAGAGTTTAACTTACCGCAAGGTTTGGCAGATACTTCTAAAACAAAAATTAAAGTAAAAACAGATATTGCCAATAAAAATTTTAAAAGTGGTTATAAAGAAGTAGAAAAAGAAGTACACAAAGTACAAATTTTAGATCCCGCAACGGGCACAGGAACGTTTTTAGCCGAAGTAATAAAGCACGTAAACAAAAAGTTTAAAGGACAAGAAGGCATTTGGAGTAGTTATGTAGAAAATAATTTATTACCGCGTTTAAATGGTTTTGAGTTGCTCATGGCAAGTTACGCCATGGCACATTTACAATTAGATATGTTGCTAAAAGAAACCGGTTTTAAACCAACTGTCACTTCGAGCGGAGTCGAGAAGAACCAACGTACCCGTGTTTATTTAACCAACAGTTTAGAAGAATTTCACCCAGATACCGGTACGTTATTTGCCAATTGGCTAAGTAGTGAAGCNNAATG
This sequence comes from Lutibacter sp. UBA4458, assembly GCA_002390165.1. Classification (GTDB taxonomy): domain Bacteria; phylum Bacteroidota; class Bacteroidia; order Flavobacteriales; family Flavobacteriaceae; genus Lutibacter. The sequence goes on along the minus strand of DGOU01000242.1, from coordinate 272 downwards.
AAGCAAACCACATAAAAAGAGACACGCCAGTAATGTGTATTATCGGAAATCCACCATACAGTGGCGTATCCTCTAATAAAGGTAAATGGATAAGTGATTTGATTGAAGATTATAAATATATTGATGGAGCCCATTTTAATGAACGTAAACATTGGTTAAATGATGATTATGTAAAGTTTATGAGATTTGGTCAACACTTTATAGAAAAAAATGGTGAGGGTGTTCTTGCTTTTATCAACCCTCACGGTTTTTTAGATAACCCTACTTTTAGA
>DGOU01000009.1 GCA_002390165.1 Lutibacter sp. UBA4458 | reverse complement strand
AGAGAGGGTAATTAGCCATCTTGGTAAAATATTTTTATCTATAATATACATTGTGGTTCCTTTTTCGTTAATAGTGCAAATTCCATTTTTAAATTCATCATTCAACTACGTAAATACTACTATTTTAGGTGTTTTTATTTTAATTTGGACCAATGACACGTTTGCCTTTTTAATTGGATCTAATTTTGGAAAACACAAATTGCTAAAACGAATTTCACCAAATAAAACTATTGAAGGATTTATTGGTGGAATGATTTTCACTTTTATTGTAAGCTTTTTTTTAACTAAGCAATTTACTGCACTTTCACAGATTGAATGGCTTGTAATTGCAGCAATAGTTAGTACCTTTGGTGTGCTAGGAGATTTAATTGAATCTATGTTTAAAAGACAAGCGGGTGTAAAAGATAGCAGTAATTTAATACCAGGTCATGGAGGTTTTTTAGATAGATTTGATAGTGTTATTTTTGCTGCCCCATTTATATTTATTTATTTACAACTTGTACAATAAGCACTATGTTCCATAAAGAAGGATATAAAATATTACTAACTGCCACCTTTATTTTAGGTGTAGGAATTATTCTTATAGATAAATTTATTCAAGATATCTGGACAAATAAAATAATTTCATTTGTATTGTTGCTTTGTTATATTGCTATTTTACAATTTTTTAGAAACCCTAAAAGAAAAACTGTAATTAATGATAAACAAATTATTGCTCCTGTTGATGGTAAAGTAGTAGTTATTGAAGAAGTATTTGAAAAAGAATATTTTAAGGATAAAAGATTACAGATTTCCATTTTTATGTCTCCTTTAAATGTACATGTTACTCGTTATCCTGTAAGTGGAAAAGTAATTTATAGTAAATATCACCCAGGCAAATACCTAGTAGCTTGGCATCCAAAATCTTCTGAAGAAAATGAACGAACAACTGTTGTTGTAAACACTACTAACTTTGGTGAAATAATGTACCGACAAATTGCAGGTGCCATGGCAAGAAGAATTGTGAACTATGCAAAGGTTGATTTAAAGGTTACGCAAGGAGAAGATGCCGGTTTTATTAAATTTGGGTCTCGTGTTGATTTGTTTTTACCTTTAAACACTAAAGTTAAAGTTCTCTTAAATGAAAAAGTAAAAGGTGGAGAACAAATAATAGCTTTTCAATAATTTTATTACTTTTGCAGCAATGAGTAAAGAATTAAATGAATTAGACAAGGCGTTTGAAAAAGCCTACTCTATTGCTTGTAATACAAATAAAAAATTACCTCCTGATATTATGCTACACTTATATGCATATTATAAACAAGCAACTAAAGGAAATAATTATGAGCAACCAACTGGCGATGTTCAATTACGTAACGCCTTTAAATTAAATGCCTGGATTCAACTAAGCCACTTGTCTGAAACAGAGTCTAAACAAGAATATATCAATCTTGTAAACAAATATTTAAAATAACTAAACTAACTAAATTATCATGAAAAACACAAAAGCATTAGTATTATTCGTTTTAATAGCATTAACAATAAGTTCATGTAAAAAAACTAAAAAAGAAGAAGCAAAAGAAGCTACAAAAAGTTATACTATTGATGCCAAAACAACAACCATTAACTGGACTGCATTTAAAACTACAGATAAAGTTCCTGTTAAAGGAAAGTTTACTGAAATCACTTTAAATCAAAAAAAAGCAAATACACCTATTGAGGCTTTAAACGCTGTTAAATTTAGTATTCCTGTTGCAAGTATTTTTACAAAAGACACTATCCGAGATGGTAAATTAAGAAAGTTCTTTTTTGGCAAAATGGTAGAAACAAAAAATATTATTGGCTCTTTTTCTTTAAAGGAAAATAATATTGGTGAACTAATGCTAACTATGAATGGCATGACCAAATCGGTTCCTGTAACCTATGAAATTAAAAACCAATTAGCTACAATTGAAGGAACTTTAGATTTAGATAATTGGCAAGCTCAAACAGCATTAAAAGCATTAAATTCAGCCTGTAAAGATTTACATTCTGGTAAAGATGGAATTCCAAAAACTTGGAGTGAAGTTAAAATTGAAGCAGCAACCTATTTTAAAGTAAAATAAATTTTTTACACAATATTAAAAAAAAGCAGCCAAATGGCTGCTTTTTTTTAGTACTCAATTTTCTTTAAATAATTTAATTTGGTTTTCCAAATATCTAAATTAGATATGTAATTATTTATATCTTTTCTTACCTTTTTAACTAAAGGATTATCTTCAGTAACATTAGAAATAAATCCTAAATTATTTTCAAGTTGCTGAATTTCTCTATTAGTTTCATCTATTTTTTTCCTTATAAATAACTGTTCAGAATCTAATTTTCTATAATTATTTTGTTCTAAATAACCATTAATTAAGTTTTTAAACTTAATCATTTCTATTTCCGTTTTATCTAGTTTATCAGAAGAATTAACAATTTTATCTAACAACTTATTAAATTTAACTTCAATATGCTTCATTTCAAAAGGCACTCTACCTAATGCTCTCCAATCATCAACATAATTTGTAATATCATCCATGGTAAACGTATCCTTCTTGTCCACCTCTAATTTTAACTGAGCATACATTTCTTTCTTTTTGTTAAAAATTTCTAGTTGCTCCTTATTTCCTTCATTTTGTTTATTGTGTAATCTATCAAAATAAAAGTTACAAGCGTCTTTGAACTCTTTCCAAAGTTTATCTGAATATTTTCTTGGAACATGACCTATTTTTTTCCAATCTGCTTGAATTTTTTTAAAAATATCGGTTGCAACATCCCAATCTTCACTATCCTTTACAGATACTGCTTGATCAATTAATTGCTTTTTCTTATTTAAATTTTCAAGTTGTTCCTTTTTAACTCCTTTAAAATAGTTGTTTTTTGCAGCGTTAAATTTTTTGGTAGCTGATTTAAATTTTCCCCAAATTGAATTACTTTTTCCTCTTGGAACCTGTCCAATACTAAAAAAATTATTTCTTAATGTTTCAATTTCGTTGATACTTTTTTGCCAATCGGATCTTGACGTATTTTTAGAAGTATCTACACCCTCAATTTCGGCTATTACCGCTAATTTTTTATCAATATTTTCTTCAAATTTCGATTTTAGTTCTTTATAGAACTCATGACGCTTGTCATGTATTTTATTAGTAGCCTCACTAAATTTATTCCAAACTTCTTCTCTATAATCCCTTGCTACTGGACCAACTTCTTCTTTCCAAAGTTTATGCAAAGTTTGCAATTCTTTAAAAGCAAAAGAAACATCCTCAAGTTTGGTTAACTCTTCAGCACGATTAATTAATTTTAATTTTTCTTCTAAATTATGTTTAAAATCTAAATCTCTTAAATCATTATTTAAATGTAATAAATCGTAAAAACGTTCGGTATGATGATAATAAGTGCGCCAAGTATCGTTATATTTTGCACGAGGAATTGGTCCTGTATTTTTCCAAGAATTTTTAATCTCCTCGAACTTTTTATACATTGTGGCTCCATCTGCATTTTCTATTAATTTCTTTAATGCTTCAATTAAATTTAGCTTGGCTTCTAAATTTTCATTTAACTGATTTTCTTGATTTTTGTAGAACTTATTTCTCTTTTCTTTATAATCGTAAAGAATACTATTGTAAGTAGATTTTAATGGAAATTCAAGTTTAAAATCAATACTTTCACCTCCTTCACTAATAAATTTTTCTTTAGCTTGTTTAAGAATTTCTCCAAATTTAACATTAAAAGCATTCTTAATTTTATTTACATTATCATTAATAGATTGTATTGGATTATCCTTTATTAAGTTTCTTAATTCATCTACCAACTCTTCAAGACTAAAGCTATTATAATCTTTCAATTGAATTGCTTCAACCTCCTCTTTTTCGGCTTCTTCTGCAACTTTATCTTCTATTTCATCAATGGCTTTTTTTGAAGATTCACCTACTGCTTCTTCTTTATTCTCAGAAACTGGAGTACTTTCTTCTTTGACTTCTATTTTTTCTCCAGATTGTGTTGAAGTTGAATCAATTTCATTTTCGCTTGGTATATTTTCTTTGTTGTCTAACATATAAAAATGTTTAAGGTTCGTTTTTAAGTATTCAAAACTTAAAAGATTAGTTTTTTATAAAAAATGTATTTTTTATAAGATGAATACTTTATTTAAAAGTTGCGTAAATTTAAGCAAATCATTTATGAATTCCATATTTCCCATGACTTTTCTGCTTGTAATTGCAGCATTTCTAATCCATTTTTAACAATTGCTCCTTGCTTTTTCGCTTCCTTTAAAAAGGCCGTTTCTTTTGGATTATATATTAAATCAAAAGCAATATGATTTTTAGTGATAAAAGGATAAGGGATTTCGGGTTTTCGCTCTGTATTAGGTGATGTTCCTAATGGAGTGCTATTAATAATAATTTGATGGTTTTCTATTATTTCTTTATTTAATTCATGGTACAAAAATCCATTTTCATTTATTTTTCTTGAAACAAATTTAAAACCGATTCCCAATTTTTTTAAGCTAAAAGCTATGGCTTTTGATGCGCCACCAGTACCTAAAATTAAAGCATTTTTGGTTTGAGCATTTAATAGCGGTTTAATGGCATTTGTAAATCCGTAAATATCTGTGTTATAACCTATTAATTTATTATCGTTGGTTACTTTTATGGTATTTACCGCTCCAATTTCTTTTGCATCAGCAGATAAATCATCTAAATATTTAAGGATACTTTGCTTATATGGTATGGTTACATTTAAACCTCTAAAATTTTCTTCTTTATGATATAATAAAAATGGGAATTCTTCAATTTCAGGAATATCAAAATTATAATATTTAAGATTTTTTAAATTAAGTTTCTCAAATTTTTCTGTAAAATACTTTTTAGAAAAAGAGTAAGAAATATCTTTTCCTACTAATCCAAATTTAGTGCGATTATTCATCTATATATTCTTTTCGTTCTGTACCATATTTATCAATTAGCAATATAACTCCTGCTCCTAACAAAATATAAAAAATTGCTATCCAAGTTTGTTCTAAGGAGAAATCTGGTAAAAATCTTTCAAAATTTTTAATTATTTTATTTCCATTAACATCCATCATAATTTCACCATTAAAAACTTTGTAAATAGCCTTTTTCCAAGGCCAAACCATTCCTAAAGATCCTGTTATAAACCCAATAATAATGGCAATTACTAGTTGATGCCAACGTTTTAACACATAACCTAAAATATGAGAAATAAAAACCAAGCCAAATGCAGAGCCAGCTGTAAAGGTTGCTATAATTTTTAAATATTTTAATTGTTCTATATTTTCTAGAAAACCAAAATCTCCAGTAAAAACTTGTGTAAGCGTTTTTAATAAAACGTTAACTGAATCTACCAATAACAAAACATAATTACCCATTAAAATAAGTATAAATGAACCAGATAAACCCGGTAAAGTCATACCTGAAACACCAATTATACCACAAAAAAATACAAACCAAAGGTTATCATTTTCTGTTGCAGGGTTCATAAAACTAATTAATAATCCGGCGGTAATACCAAAAACTATTCCTAAAACATTTCTTAAACGCCAATCATTAAAATCTTTTGAAATATAATATATAGAGCCTAAAATCATACCAAAAAAAGAACTCCAAACATAAAGTTCATAATGCTTTAATAAGTAATCTAAAGCAATAGAAAAGCTAAAATAACTAAACATACTGCCTCCTAATACTAAAAGTAAAAAAGTAGCATTTACGTAGTTATAAAAGCTTTTAAATCTTCCATTAATTAATAATAATAACGCTTTATAGTTAATTTTGCGAAAGGAATAGATAAGTTCTTCGTAAAAACCTAAGACAAAAGAAACCGTTCCACCAGATACTCCAGGAACCTTGTTTGCTGCTCCCATAGTTAATCCTTTAATAAAAAGGAAAAACTTATCTAGTAAACTTCTTTCTTTTCGTGCCATTATCTATTCTATTTTTTTGCCGAAAAATTTGCTGCTTTTTCTAACAGAATTATAATAATAAAACCAATTATAGCCAAAAGTATTGCCCAAAACAACTCGGGATTTCCTTTATATGCATTTGGCAAAACACTTGCATCTTTAATTACAACTAACTTATCACCAAACATTTTAGATTCTATAACATTTTTCCAAGGCCAAATTTTATTTAATGAACCTAAAATAAATCCGGTTAAAATAGCTAACGTACTATTTTTATAATGCGCAAATAACCATTTTAAAATATTAGAAAAAGTGAGCAATCCAACAATAGCTCCAGCAGCAATAATCCCTAAAAGCTTTACATCTCTATTATGTACAGCATCTAAAACTGGCTTATAAGCACCTAAAAGCACTAAAATAAAAGCACCTGAAATACCTGGTAATATCATAGCACAAATTGCTAAAGCACCTGCTAAAAACATAAATAACGGTGATGAATTTTCAGTAATTAAAGGTTGTAATGTAGTAATATAAAATGCAAGTATAGAACCAAAAATTAATGCAATTACTACTAAAGGATTCCATTTTGTGATTTGGCGCCCAACATAAAGAATACTCGCCAATACTAAGCCAAAAAAGAAGGACCAAACCATTACTGGCTTATGCTCTAGTAACCAAGAAATTAATTTAGCCAAGGATAAAACACTAATAAAAATTCCGGAAAGAAGTGCCACTAAAAAATTACCATTTATTGCTTTCCAAAACACTTTAATTCCTTGTGTTTTTAAAATTTTTAAAGTTTGTAAATTAATGGAGCTGATTGAAGTTAATAACTCTTCATAAATACCAGAAATAAAAGCAATAGTTCCTCCTGAAACTCCTGGAACAACATCTGCCGCGCCCATTGCTATTCCTTTTAAGGTAATAATTAAGTAATGTTTTAATTTTCTTTGTTGCATTTGTCAAATATATCTTTCGGACAAATGTACTATAATTATAGGAAGTTTATTTAAAGTTTTTTATTACGGTTTGAACTTCTTTTAATTTAAAAACTGCTGGAAATAATTCTTTTAAAATTATATGATATTCAAAATCAATTTCTAAGGCTTTTTGCAAATGCTCTTTACCTTTATTTTCGTTTTTAAATTTGAAATATAATCCACAAAGTCGGTATTCAATTTCAGCAAAATTTTGATAAAAAACATTGGCTTTATGCAAAGTAATTAGAGCATCTTCAAAATCGCCAATAAAACTTTGCGTATCACAAAGTCCAAGCCAAATTACTAAATCATTATCCTCTAATCTTAAACATTCTTGAAANNCTTTATAGTTTCTTCATAAAAAGAAAGATTTAAATTTATTTTGGCATATTTTCTCCAGTACAAGTTATTTTGCTCATCAATTTCAATTGCTTTTTTTACAAAATATAAAGCTTTCTCATACATTTTATTATCTATATAGATATTGGCAATTGCAATCCAAGCCTTATCTAATAATGGATCTTCGTGAACTGCTTTTTTATAATATTGAACTGCTAAGGTAAATTTTCCTAATTTTTTATAGCATTCTCCTATTCTTAAAAAAGCAAATGAAGTAGGGTCGTCTAAATCTAATGTAACAGAATAATTTTCAATTGCTTCTTCAAAACGCTCTAATTTTTCAAGTGTTTTAGCTTTTTCCAAAAAAGCTCCAACAAAAAATTCATCAATTAAAACTGCATAATCAAAGGCCTTTAATGCATCTTCATATTTTTCTAAAATATAATATTGCCTTCCTAATTGATGCCAAGCAACTTCACTATAAGGATCGTTATCTATAAAATTATTTAAAAAAGTAATTGCTTCGTTATGTTTGTTATCCATATCAAAACAATAAATAACATTATATAACGAGGATAAATCTTCAAAATCTACTTCTAAACATTTAGCAAAATTTAGTTGCGCTTCTT